>JBEKIV010000163.1:0-9001 GCA_050011595.1 Tepidisphaeraceae bacterium | reverse complement strand
CCAGAAGAGCATGGTGGCCGATTCATCGTCCACGTCATCATGCAGGCCGGCGTTGTCGGCGCTGATCAAGCGGTCCTGGGCGGAGTAGAAGATGTTGCTGCCGGCCGGCCCAAGCTGAGTGATCGCCGCGCCGCAGACGAAGTCAACCTGATAGTAGTTGTTCGGAAGGGTAACGGTCAGGGTATGCGTACCCGGGCCGAAGGTTCCGGTGGCCTCCTGGTAAATGGTCTGCTCGCTGGCGTCGGAGGCGTTGAAGTACGAATCCGGCGCGTTGTAAGAGACGAGCGTGTACTGCATGGCTGCCGAGCCGCTCGGCACGGTGAAGGTCACCGTGACCGTTTCGCCCTGAGCGGTGGCGCCGCGGAGGTTGGTGACGGTAGTGGTCTGGCACCCGCCGCCGCTGAGCGTGTAGGTCACGCACTGCAACGTCGTCGTGCAGGGATGATAGTTGGCGAAGTTGAGGTTGGTGATCTCCTGCCCGTTGACGACGGTTTCCGCATAATAATCCGGAATCGTCGGGGCCGTTTGGATATAACCGCTGGGGGCGACCTCCGCGACGATGTAAGCGCCCAGCGGGAGATTCGTGAAGGAATACTGCCCGTTGGCGCCGGTGGTGTAGGTGGCGATGGGGGCGCCGTCGGAAGAGTCCAGCACGCCGTTGCCGTTCACGTCCTTGTAGAGATCCACGACCACGCCGGCCTCCGGCGTGTCGCCGGCCAGCGGCTGTTCGGTCGCCGACAAGCCGTTGCCGGTGGCGTCGATGTAGACCGTGCCGTCGAGGCTGTCGGTGATCGGGGCGGCCTGGATCGTCAGTGGCTCGACGGCGCTGGTGGCGCCGATGTAGTTACTGTTGCCGGCCACGCTTGCCTGGAAATTGTAGCTGCCCGTCGCCAGCGGTCCTTCCGTATTCGACGTAGTACCGCTGCCAGCCGCGACAGGGGTCCCGCTGCCAGTCTGGAATGTGTAGCTGATGGTGCCGATGGCGAAGCCCGCCACCTGCCCCGTGACCGTCGCCGTATCATACACCGATTCGCCTGCGACGCCGGTCGGCGTGCCATTGCTGACCGCGTCATCAATCGTGGTCAGCAGCGACAGCGTACCCTTGTTGATCGTCAGCGGCTCGACGGCGCTGATCGAGCCCTGATAGTTGCCGTCACCGCTGTAAACGGCGATGTAGCTATACGCTCCTGCCGCCAACGCCGCGGTGGCCGCGGAAGCGGGCGCTAAGCCATTCACCAGGGTCACGGTCTGCGTAGAGAGGGGCGTGGTGGTGCCGTAGATCGGAGAATTGGTGCTGTAGAAATTGTAGGTGACCGTGCCGCTCGGCGTGATGTAACCGCCGTTCACTGCCGCAGTGTCATAAACCGACTCCCCCAACGTCCCGGTCGGCATGCCATTGCTGACCGCGTCATCGATCGCCGTGACCGTGGTGGCGCTGGCCTGGTTGACCGTCACCTGCTCGTCCGTGGCGTTGTTGTCGCTGGCCGGCTTGTTGTTGAGGTCGCCGCTGTAAGTCACGTCCCACTGGTACGTTCCGGCCACCGTGCCGCTGCTTGGCAGCGTGTAGCCGGTCGGCGTGGTGTACGAACCGTCGCCGTTGACCGCCAACGTCTCGGTGTCCACGGTTGTGTTGCCCGGCCCGATGAGCGTGAACGTGAGCGCACCTGTTTCGTTGTCCCCGCCCGTCAGCAACGCCGTGTCGTTCAGGGTTACCGGCGCCGCGCCCAGCGCGACGTTGGATACGCTCGGGGTGGTAGTGATCGTCGGGCTGGCCAGCTCGGGAATGGCGCCGAGGACTGCTTTGGACTGGCCGCTGAAATTCACGGTGAACCCCGGATCGCCGGGGTTCAGATCCTGGAAGGTGGAGGCTTCGCTGGTGATATCCATGCCGATGTCCTGACCGGCAAAGAGCCCGGGTATATCCAGGGCGCCGCCGGTGACGGTGAAGCGGAAATCATATTCCGCGACCCCGCCGCCCTCGTCCTGATAACCGAACTGGGTGATGGTTCCGGTGAGGAGGACGCCGGTGAAATATCCGTAATCGCCGGTGCTATTGACGGTGCCGTCAACTTCGATGTCGCTGGTGGCGGTGCCGCTGCCTTGCAGAGTGCCGTTGTTGTTGACCTCGATGTTCAGGTTGAAGGCCGAGGGCTTCAGCACGGGTTTAACGGAGTGATCTGGGAAGAGGACGAGGGTGGGAGTGGCGGCGGAGACGAAGCTCTTGGTCGAAGCGGTGTAGTTGAGCGTGCCGTTGACATCAGCGTTCACCTCGGGAGGGTTGGGGAGCACACCGAGCAGCGAAAGCATCTGCCTCGGTTCCAGCGCTTCGAGCAAAAGCTGATCGCGGCGGGCGCGCTGGGCATTGGACAAGGGTCGCTTTGACTTTTTGTGCGAACTGACTTGCCCGAAGGCGGATGGTTCCCAACGGCTGGTACGACGACTGCGTGGCGCAAAGCGCATATCTTCTCCTTGAAGACTAGAAGTCCATAACGACATCAGCGACGATTGACCACAATCGCGCTGGCACAACATCAGACAGAACCCGCACCAAAAATCGGGGTACTTTTATAACTGCCCCCTCCAAGGGCGAGGTCTCAGTGGCCCCAATTCAATGCCCGCAAGACCTGTTCAATCTTTCATAATGTTGATCGGCGTCGGCGCCAGAGCAAGCCGGCAGCACCGATCAGCAGCGCTGCCGAAGACGGCTCGGGAACAGCCGGATATGCATCCGATTGCGCACTACTGTCGTTTCCCGAGAAATTGCCGCTAAAACTTGGAGCGCTCGAATCAGTCAGCGGGCCGGTGAGCGTCACCTCCACGATTTTTCCCGCCGGCACCAAGGTTCCGGGAGTGGAATCCTCGACGAACTCAAATTCAAATAACCCGCCGTACACGCCTGGAGTATTGGTCGTGTCGATTTCCCATCCAAAGGCAGACAACGGCGTGAAGGCCTGGCCCGTGCCGGAATCGAACAACGTCGCGCCGCTTATGTACGCGTCGTCCATCTCCATGGTATCCGCATCGCCGCTGATCACGTTCCCCGAACTGTCCACGTAGGCCGTCAGCGAAAAGTTTCCGAAAACAGATTGGGAGCTGGAAGGCGAAAAGGCGACATCATCAGTGTATCCACTGGCGGTGAATACACCTGTCCCGCCTGAGTAGGTGTAGCTGTATTGGATTTCGCTGGCATTGACATCCGGATATAGGCCAGTTTGATACTCCGGAATCGACTTTTCGGTAACCACCGTCGCTGGCGCAATCGAAGCAAGGAATAGATTCCCCGCAAGAACCAACCCCATTGTCCTCAGAAATCGCATGGGCTCTCCCTCCTACAGAAGTTGCCACATTCTCCGCGCCCTCCGAATGAGGGAAATCCACACTGGGGTCGGTTTAACACAAATATATAGAAAGTCAACGAAAAAGTGAGTCATAGCGAAAAGATTCATGGGAATTGAATAATTAACTTCGCAATTTCGTCGCCGCCTGCTATGACCTATGGGGCTTGAAGTTATAGCAAACCGCAGAGTGAATAATGCACGGGGCGCCTGACGCAATCGGCGAGATGAAATGGGTACCATCGGAATAACCGATTCAGCCCCGGCGGCGCTACTGGGCCTCACAAGCCAACGACAATTGGCCCGCCGATTGCGTCGCGCACCGGACAGTCCCCGTACATGGCGCCCGGGTTTGCGTTTTCGGGTGTGAGGTTTATCCTTGCGGTTGAACCAACCGCTTAAGGTGAAGGATATGCCAGATGTTGGGGTTCGGTAAGCGCGACGGCACCGAAGGCGTGGCGCGTGTGAGCGCCAGACTCTGCACGGAGCGATTCAACGGCAAATATCCGCACGTCGGGCTTTACGATTGCAGCCAGCGAAGGGTGTGGGTGGCCAAGCCGTTGAACGGCCAGGCGATCCGCATTGCCCACGCGGCGCTGATTACGGGCGTGGATAATGCCACGTCCACGGTTTGGAAAGACCGCTTCCTCTGCTTCTGGTTTTACACTCCCCGCACGGGGGAGGGATACATCCACGGCTATCCGATCGACTGGGACGAAGCTCATCTGCTGGTGCGGATCGACCGGCAATGGGACTACGACCGCCAACGAATGATCCCCGCGGAATTGCAGGACCAAATCGACGAGAACCTGGAGCGCCAGATTCGCCACGGCGAGCGAATCTGGGAGTTCTTCAAGCGATGCTGCGGGGGATACCCGATGAACCTGCATTTCATAGGCCAGCGGGCAACGGATTCGCAGTTTTACGTGAAGCGGCGCGAGGCGCAGGAGAAGTGACCGCGTTCCGCTCAGATCGGCGGTCCGAAAGGCGAAGATATGCCGAGTAAACGCTTTGGTCCGCCTTTACCGGAAAGACAAAATAGCCGAATATATGGGTGGAGATACTCTATCTTTTGGAAGGCAAAACCATGGACTTTACGACCCCCAACATAAAGACGTTTCAGGTTTTTCCGGAGGTTCCGGCCCCATTGCAGCCGTTGTTGGAAATGGCCAATAACCTGTGGTGGGTCTGGCATCCGGATGCGTCGGAGTTGTTCCGCCGGCTGGACCGCGATCTGTGGGAGGAGGTTTCCCACAATCCGGTGAAACTGTTGGGGATCATCGATCAAAAGAAACTGGCCAATGCCGCCGCCAACGAAGGATACCTCGCTCAGCTTGCGCGGGTCTACGAGGCGTTCAAAGGGCATTTGAAGGAAACGGGCTGGTTCGGCAAGACTCACGCCGGCCTGGCGGAGGAGAAAAGTCCGTTCAAGGTGGCGTATTTCTCGGCGGAGTTCGGATTGCACGAATCGCTGCCGATCTATTCCGGCGGCCTGGGGGTGCTGGCGGGGGACCACCTCAAAAGCGCCAGCGAGATCGGCCTTCCCCTGGTGGCCGTTGGACTGCTCTACCGCAACGGGTATTTCCAGCAGTATCTTTCGGCGGACGGGTGGCAGCAGGAAGCGTATCCGGAATTGGATTTCTACAATTTGCCGATCGAGCCGATGAAATACGCGGACGGCTCGCCCGTGCAGGTGCGCGTCGATTTGCCGGAGAACTCGGTGTTCTGCAAGGTATGGCGCACCAACGTGGGTCGGGTGCCGCTGTATTTGCTCGACACCAATCTTACCGAGAATTCCCCGGCCGATCGCGACATCACCAGCCGGCTGTACGGCGGGGGGCCGGAGATGCGCATCAAGCAGGAAATCGTGCTGGGGATCGGCGGGGTGCGGGCGCTGGAGGCGCTGAACATCCAGCCGACGGTCTTCCACATGAACGAAGGACACAGCGCGTTCCTGGCGCTGGAGCGTATCCGCGTGCTGTTGGACAACAGTGCGCTGACGTTCGATCAGGCGCGGCAATACGTGATGGCGACCAACGTGTTCACCACCCACACGCCGGTTCCGGCCGGCATCGATACATTCGCGCCGGACATGATGGTCAAGCATTTCAAGCATTATTTCCCGAGGCTCAAACTGGACGAGGAAGGATTCCTCGCCCTGGGCCGGGAGGACGTAACCAGCAAGAAGCAGGGATTTTCCATGGCGGTGCTGGCGATTCGGCTGGCCGACAGCGTCAACGGCGTCAGCGCCCTGCACGGGGACGTGAGCCGGAAAATGTGGCACAACCTCTGGCCGGAGGTTCCGCCCGATGAGGTGCCCATCCAGCACATCACCAACGGCATCCACGTTCGATCGTGGCTGGCGCCGGAAATCAACTACGTTCTGGATCGGTATCTCAGCAGCCGATGGGAGACCGACCCGACGGACCAATCCGTGTGGGAAGGCGTGACGCAAATTCCCGACGAGGAACTGTGGCGTTGCCACGAGCGTTGCCGGGAGAAACTCGTCAGTTGGACCCGGATGGTGCTGAAGGACCAGCTTGGTCGGCGCGGGGCGTCGTTCGACGACCTGGCGACGGCCGACGAAGTGCTGGACCCCGAGGCGTTGACGATCGGCTTCGCCCGGCGATTCGCCAGCTACAAGCGCGGAGCGCTGCTGCTTCGCGATCCGGCGCGGTTGCAGCGGCTGGTCGAGGACGTCAAGCACCCGGTTCAGTTCGTCTTCGCGGGCAAGGCCCATCCCGCCGACCATGAAGGCAAGGAATTGATCAAAGCGCTGGTGAACTTTGCGCGGAATCCGGCGGTGCGGCGGCGGATCGTGTTCCTGGAAAATTACGACATCAACATCGCCCGCGCTTTGGTGCAGGGAGTGGACGTGTGGCTCAACACGCCGCGCCGCGGAATGGAAGCCAGCGGGACCAGCGGCATGAAAGCGGCGGCCAACGGCATCCCCAATTGCTCCATCCTGGACGGCTGGTGGGTGGAAGGGTATGCCCCGGACCTTGGCTGGGCCATCGGCCGCGGCGAAGGGTATACCGACGGAAACGTCCAGGACCAGATCGAAAGCCAGGCGCTGTACGACATCCTGGAAAAGCACATCATCCCGCTGTTCTACAAGCGCAACGTGGATAACATCCCGCGCGAATGGATCGGGCGGATGAAAAACTGCATGCGCAAGCTGGCGCCGGTGTTCAATACCAATCGAATGGTGCGCGATTACACGGAAAAATTTTACGTCCCGTCGGACGCGCGCGGCCGAAACCTGGCCGCCAACAGCCTGGAGCGATCCATCGCCCTGGCCAAGGCGAAGGAAGTGCTGCGCTCGCGCTGGGGCGGGGTGAAAATCGTCGGCGTACACGTCGGCGGGAACGGGCACTACCGCGTGGGCGAGGACATGCAGGTGGAGGCCCTGGTCGATCTTCCGAACATCGATCCAAAAGAAGTCGCGGTCGAGTTGTACGCCGGCCCCATCAGCGCCACCGGGCAGATCGGGACGGCCAAGGTTTTGCGGATGGATCATTCCAAACAGATCGGCGGACCGCGGCACGTTTTCAGCGGCAAGATCGAATGCCGGGTCAGCGGCCGGCAGGGATTCGCGGTGCGGGTTGTGCCGGGGAATCCGGATTTGGCGACGCCGTTCGAACCTGGGTTGATCGTTTGGAATTGAACGCTCTCCTGGAAGAATTACCGCGAAGACGCGAAGGACGCGAAGGGACGCGAAGGTTAGCGGGTCGGGCGATCACTCTTGGGCGAATGAATCATGCGCTTCAGGCCGTCCTTGATTAGAGGGACGTTGAAGTTGACCAGAAAGCCTAATGGGTAGCCGGTCAGTTTCAGATAAGTAAGCAATTGTGCGTCGAAAACTGGGATGAGCTTCTCGACAGCCTTTGCTTCGATGACGATGCAGGATTCGACCAGCAGGTCCAGTCTTAGGGCGGATTCAAGACGAATGTCATCATAGATGATCGGGAGCATTACTTCCCGATCAACCTTCACACCCCGTTTTCGCAGTTCGTGGGCCAAGCAAATCGAATAGACCGACTCGAGCAAACCCGGCCCGAGCTTGCGATGGACGGTGTAGATACAATCGACAACGATCTTGGCGATTCGCTCTAGCTCAGGATTCGCGGAATCCCCATAGCCCATTGCCTGTTCTTCCCTTCGCGTTTCTTGGCGTTCTTCGCGCCTTCGCGGTAAATCCGATCAAGCGGCTCCTGAATAGCGCTCACCGCCGTTTTTTCTTGTTGCGGTCCTTCTTTTCCATGAAGCCGGATTTTTTGGTGCGGAGCATGGGGCCGCCGGGCATTCCGAGATTGGATAAGCCGCCGGACATCACCGATTGCATGAAACGCATTTTGCCCATCAATCCCTGTCCGCCGAGGGCGCGCATCAGGTCGCGGGCGCTTTCGAATTGCTTGATAAATTGGCCGACTTCCTGGACGGCCACGCCGGCGCCGGCGGAGATGCGACGACGACGGCTGTGTTCGAGAATGTCGGGCTTTTTGCGCTCCTCGCGAGTCATGGAATCATAAATCGCCCGCATGTGACCCATTTGCCGCTCGACGTCGGAATCGTTCATGTTGACGGACTTGGTCAGGTTGCTCATGCCGGGGATCATTCCCATGACTTTGCCGATGGAGCCGAGCTTGCCGATCTGGCCCATCTGGGCCATGAAATCGTCGAGGGTGAACTGGCCCTTCTCCATTTTCTGCTGGAGGCGGGCGGTTTCCTGCATGTCGAAATTTTTCTGCGCTTCGGTGACAAGGCCGATGATGTCGCCCATGCCGAGGATGCGCGAGGCCATGCCCTCGGGGCGGAATTCCTCGAGGGCGTCGAGTTTCTCGCCGAGGCCGAGGAATTTCACGGGCTTTCCGGTGACCATCTTGGCGGAAAGAAGGGCGCCGCCGCGAGTGTCGCTGTCGAGCTTGGTGAGGATCAATCCGTCGAGTTCCAATTGGTCGTTGAAGGCCTTGGCGCTGTTGACGGCGTCCTGGCCGCTCATGCTGTCGAGAACCAGGTAGATCTGGTGGGGCTGAAGCTGGGCGTTGATCTCGCGCAGCTCGCCCATCAATTCGTCATCGACATGCAATCGGCCGGCGGTGTCGAGGATGACCACGTCGTTGCCGGAAGTTTTGGCTTGATTGATGGCGGCGCGGCAGATGGCCACGGCCGCGCCGCGCGGCACCTGGCCGTGGGAGGCGATCTTGGAATCGTCGGTGTAAACGGGCGTCCCCACCTGGGCGGCGATGACGCGAAGCTGCTCGACGGCGGCGGGCCGCTGCAAGTCGGCGGCGGCCAGCATGGGATGATGACCCTTGCCGAGGAGGTATTTCGCCAGCTTGCCGCAAGTGGTGGTTTTGCCGGAACCCTGCAATCCGCACATCATGAGGACCGTCGGACCCGGCTGAACGAAATAAATCCGCGTGTCCACCGGACCCAGGAGATTCAATAGCTCGTCATAACAAATCCTCACCATCAGTTCGCCGGGCTGAAGACTCTTGATGACCTCCTGGCCGATGGCTTTCTGAATGACGTGCTCGGTGAAATCGTTGACGACTTTGAGATTCACGTCGGCTTCGAGCAGGGCGGTGCGGAATTAGGGCTTGTACTGTAGGTATTTTTTATCTATTATTCTGACGCTTTAGGATATGGTTGGGATTAAGATG
>JBEKIV010000162.1:0-9072 GCA_050011595.1 Tepidisphaeraceae bacterium | reverse complement strand
GGCTCGCTTTCCATAACAGGAACGCGGATTCCAGCCCTGAAATCGGCAGGCACAACCCTCTTTTCCGCGGACGTAAGCGGGGTCCGGACAATTGTGGGTAAGGATGAGGCGCCGCCGTGGGGATTCTCCCGCCCGATGCGGGGTTCCGCTCATTGGTCCTGCTCCAAAGAACCCGTTGGGTCCTGGAGCGCCTTGATGTCCTGCCGTTGCTCCTGGTGATGATAGTAGAGGAACACCTGGTCGGCTTCGCCGCCGTGGCAGGTGGCGCACAGATCATGCGCGACGCCAGGGCGCATCATCGGCTTGGCGGCGCCGCGCAGACCGATCAGTTGCTCCGGGGACAGCATCGTCCCGGCCAGAACCGGAACCTCGATGGAATTTTTATTTCCGTGTGGGAGATGGCACACGCCGCATGGAATGGACCGTTCCGTTGGAAGGTATTGCGGCAGGCTTGACGGCCGGGTGGCCGACCATTTCAGCAGGCCGAATTCCACCGGGGGATGCGCCGGAATTGACGGCCGCCTGGCGGCCTGATCGTCGTGGCAGCCCAGACACCGCTGCTCATTGGGCGTGGCCGCCGAGAAATCCAGCCGGGTCGCCCAGAGCTTGTCTTTTTGGCTCCCCTCGACGGCATGAACCGCGTGGCATGGCGCGCACAACAGCTTTGAATCGACGTTCCCCAACGAGCGGGCCAACACGTTCCTGGCGTGCATGCTGTGGTCCAGGGTCGCCTCGCTCTTGTGGCATTGGAAGCAGACTTTCTCGGGCCGCGATGGATCGGGCGAGCGGAGCAGCGATCGCTCGCCGCGGCCGGCATGCGGATTGTGGCAGGTTTCGCAACCGATCCGCGTCCGCGATTGCGATCCGATCGCCGGCACCAGCGGCAGCGTGCAGTCGCCGACCGTGGGGATCGCCTCGGCCGCCTGGTCGAAGTTCGGCCGGGTCGTCGGCATGATTTGCGGATGCATCATCGCGCCCACGCTCGGCGGCGGATCGGTTGCATCCGCCGCGGAGGCTTCGCCTTCGGCCCACCGATTTTTCTGGTGGCAGGCGATGCAAACCCCGTCAGCCGTTGCAGCGCCCGATGCCGGCGACATCGCCCAGAGCTTGCGGGTTGGGTCATTGGCGTGGGCGCGGTGGCAGGCCATGCAGAGGTCTTTGCCGGCGCTGGCACCGGGCCAGGCCGGATTGGTCATGGAATCATGGATGCCGCCGAACAGCGTTGATTTTTCCGCGTGGCAGCGAAGGCACAGGTCCGACGTGTTTCCGGGGACGCGCAGCAGGAGGGATGATTTGCCGCTGTCGGCGTGCGGGTTATGGCAACTGGCGCATTGGACCAGGCCATGACTCTCGACCCGTTGCCCCGCCGCGTCGAACAGGGGCAGCGGAATCGCCGACGGCCGGGTCGCCGGGGACATGATCCCGGTCGGGTGGCTGAACAACGGAGCCGGGTGCTCGGCGGCCAGGCCCGTCTTGTTGTGGCACTGGACGCACATGTCGGCCGCGTTGGCGGGGGCGGTTTTGGTCGCGATCCAGATCGCCGGGCCATTTCCGTGGTGGACGTTGTGGCAGAATCCGCACTTGCCCGTCTCCTCAACCAACTTGCCCAGGCCGTTCCGAGCCGTGGGACGATGGGTGAAATCGTGGGAACCGGCCAACGTGGTCGTCTGTTCGACATGGCAGGCGCCGCATAATTGGTCCGGCTTGCCGCGCAAAAATAGCGCCCGGGTGGCATCGTGCGGATTATGGCAAGTGTTGCACGTCAACTGCGCACGCTCGGTATTGGGTTTTTCCGATAAAACCGCCGGAGACAAGTCCGCCGGCAGATTGCCCCGGCTCACGTTATCAGGGTGATTGAAATGTGTCCCGCCGCTCTTGGCCGCGGCCAAACGTCCCTCCGCATGACAGGCCAGGCACGTCCCCGTCGGATCCCCCTTGGCGACGACCGGCGCTCGCGCGGGTCGGTGCGGAATATGGCAGGCGCTGCACGGCCCGGCTTCCTGGGCCGTCTGCCCCAGCGAGTTCCGTGTCGTCGCCGCCGTTTTTCGAAGATCGTGCTTGCTCCCCGCCACCGTCCCATGGTCCGGATGGCAACGCAGGCACAGTTTGCTGTTCGACAACGTATCCGCCACCAGCATCGCTTTGGCTGGACTATCGTGCAGCCGGTGGCATGAGAGGCACGCCAGCGTCCCGCGCGGACCCGTGTGGGTTCCCATGTCCCGGATTGCCTGACGCTGCGCGACAGTCGATAGCGGCGCGTTGATCGGATGGGTATGCCCTGCCTCGCCCCATTGACCGGGACGCAGCTTCTCGTGGCATGAGATGCACAGGGCGTTATCGCTGGCGACCAGCACCAGAAGTTTGTCCGCCTGCGAGCCGTGAGCGGCATGGCAACTTTGGCAAATCAACTCCTGTCCCTTCGGCCCGGCCTTTGCCCCCGCGGCGAGAAGATTGCCCGGCATGGCGACGGCCATCGGGCCTATCGGATGGCTTCCATGCGTCGGACCCTCCCCCTTCTCCTCATGGCAAATCCGGCATAGTTGGCTCTGCTCGTTATCCACGCGAAGGAAGAACGTGCTGGAAAGGTCCTCCGCACCGGGGAGGTTGTGGGCCGTGTGGCACGTCCGGCAGGCCAGCTTCCCGTCTTCCAGCGGCAATCCCGGCGGAATCGTCATCGTGGCCGGCGGTTTCACACCCGTCTTATGGCTCTGTTCCTGCCACACCTTCTTTCTCGAATCGCGCACCGAACCATCGTGACAACCCAGGCAGGTCGATTCGCGCGAGGCCATCGAAACGTTGGGTTTGTCCATCAGCAACACGGCGCCCGGTTTGTCGAAATCCACGGACCATTCGAGATGGCAGACCGCGCAATCTCGCCGGGACTCAACCATATTCTGTAGCGTCTGCGCGCGAGCCTGCGCGGCCAGCCCGATCACCAGCGCGAGCACGAGGTTGAGACGGCGCAGATTCATAACTCGTTCACTTTGCCCGTGCCTTGAGGGCGACGGCCGCCACGCGGTTGGCGCCAAGCTCGACGACGTAAAGCGTGCCGGCGGCGTCAAAACGCATTCCCATGGGATGATCGAATCGCAGCGGCTGGCCGGCGTCATCGGTCACAACGCCCAGCAGTTTGCCCGCATCGTTGAACGCCTGGATCACGCCCAGCGAGGAATCGCCGACGAATATCCGCCCGGCTCCGTCGACCGCCACGCCTTTGGGCCGGTACAGGTCTCCCATCGCCACGCCGAAATGGCCGATCTGCCCGGCCCACCGATTGTCCGAACTGATCAGTTGCAGGCGCGCGCCGACGGACTCGCTGACCACCAGGTGCTCCTCCGGTCCCATGCAGACCAGGAACGGCCAGCGGAACTGACCCAGGGAGATGCCCCATTCGCCCAGCGGCGTCCATCGGCCGGTGGCGTTGTCGAGAACCAGCACCCGCTGGTTGTCGCAGTCGGCGACGTAGGTTCGCGCTCCATCGGATCGGACGACGACGCCCGTTGGGTCGGCCGGTTTGCCGGCCGCCGCCGATGGGACGCCGATCGTCTTGTAATCCCGGCCCTCCGGCGAGCGCACCAGCAGACGGTGATTGCCGGTGTCCGCGATCCACAGCGCGCCGTCGCGGTCGATCGCCACGCCGATGGGCCGGCTTAACGGGGACTCTTTGGGGCCATAGACCATCGCGTCCGGTTTCCCGCTGGGCGTGAAGCGCACGATACGGTCGTTGACGCCGTCGGCGACGTACAGGTAGCCCAGGGCATCGACGGCCACGTCGGTCGGCATGGTCATGGGATGATTTTTCGGCAATTCGATGGTGCGGGTGATCGACGCGGGAATGCGGTTTTCCGCGGGGATCGGCCCCGCTCCGACCGCCAGGATCGCCAGGGCAACCGTGGGCAAAAATGACCACCGCCAAAACATTATTGACCTTCTTCCAGCACGTTGGGAATGTAGAAATGTTGGCCTTGGCGGATCTGCTGCATCAGCCGGGCGATTTCCAGGTGGCTGAGAAACGCCGAGCGCTTGGGCGAATATCCCGCCGCGTGGAAATCCAGCATCCCCGGCTGGTCGTCGTGGCAGGAAATGCACGGCGTCGGCGCGCTCGCCAGCGAGCCGTGGATTGCCGATTTCAGGTTGCGCCGCTCGGCCGAGTCCGGGGCCGCGGCCTGATATTGCCGCGCCTGCTCCGTCATCGCCTGGAATTGGGCGACTCGGCTGTCGGCGACCGCGACCCACGCGAGTTTGGCCCGATATTCGCCGCGGGCATGCAGCGGCAATTCGCCGATCAACTCGGTCACCGCGCGTTTCCAGACCGGGCTGCCGGGTTCTGACGACTGGATCTCGGCCAGCAATTCATCGAGGACCGCATCCTGCCCGATGGCGCGGATCGACTGCTCCAGGAGATCTTTGATCCGAGCGTCGACCGATGCCGGCTGTGATTCGATCGCGTCGGCATTCAACTCCAGATATTGCAAAAGCTGCAAAATTGCCGGCGAATCCTGCGGCGCCTCGGTGTCGGTGTTGACCCATCGTGTCCCGGCGGGCCGCTGGCCCGGCGGGGCATGGCACATCTGGCAGGTGAGGAAAGTCGTATGGAAATTGGCGAATGCCGGAACCTTGGCGCGATGATCGTGGGGAAGCGGCTGGTGGCAACCGCTCAGCGTGCAGCCGTTGCCCGGATCGGGCTGAAACCATTGATCCACGCTGTGATAGTGGCTGATGGGCGCCCGCGGCGCGGGCCGCTCGACCCCTTCCGCCTGGCCGGACCGAAGCGCCGCCACGTCCAATCGCCCCGCCCAGTCCAGCATTTGCGGCGGCAGCGTCGGCGCAAAGAACACCGTGCTAATCAGGTAGTGCACCGACAAATAGCCCGCGGCCAACACCAGCCCAAGGATCACCAGGGCATAGCCGCGGACCAGAATTGTCTTGATCGCGGCACGAAACGGCCGGCCGGCGACCTTGGCCCACAACGCCCTCGGCGAAAGCCAACGCAAATGCCATCGCTTACGCATGAGGCGCCTCCCCCTGGCCGTTCACGGCCTCCAACATGGCGGTATGACCCTCGGCCAGTTCGGCGATCGGCGTTTGGCCGCTAAACATCGCCGGCGACACCGGGAAGACATCCGGCGAGAAGATCACGCTGACCATGTGGACGATCCCGACGTGCAGCAGCGCCAGGAAGGCTTCCATCGTGTGGATGACGATCGCAATGGTGAGGATTCGACCCGGGAGGTGCTGGGTCGTCCAGGCGTTGAACCACATCAGCACGCCCGTGCTTCCCAGCACGATGGAGCCCCAGAATACGCCGATGTATTCGAATTTTTCCTCGGCGTTGAATCGTCCGCCGGCCGGATGCTCTTTCCGCAGACGCAGCAGATAGAGCATGATCTCGTTCATCTGCTTGAGATCGGATGGCCCAACCCACATGGGCAGGCCGAACAGCGTTTTCAGCCACCCCAAACCGCTGGTTTTTTTCTGGCGGCGCAGGGTGCGCAGGATGTAGACGGCGTGATAGAACAGCCCGAGGATCAGGACGGCGCCGGCGTAATGGTGAATCCGCCGCGCCCAGGAGATGCCGCCAAACTCGCCGATCAACCATGCCGCCCACGGTCGATCGGCAAACTTCAGCGGGAACCCCGTCAGCACCAGGATGATGAAGCAACTTGCCAGAACCCAGTGCTGAAAACGCTGGTGGAGGTCGAATCGGTCCAGCTTGGGACGGGTCCGCGGGTCGGCGAGCAATTTCTTGGCCAGTTCGATGTGCTCGTGCTCGCTGGGGTCTTTGCGGCCGGTGACGATTTCCAGCATCTTTAACGCCGTCAGCAGCAACGACGGCCCGAACGTGAAGACGATCAGGAACACGAACAGGCAGGCGATGAAAAATTCCACGCCGCGGCTGCGGCTTAAATCCAGATGCACCGCCGCGGAACTGATCATCGCCCCGGCCGCCCGGTGGCAGGCGGGCTGCCGGCAAGTGTCCGGCAGATTCGCCCCGTTCGCCGGCGAGTTCGCATCCGTATGCAACGCCATCTGATGCACGTTCCGCACCAGCCCGGCGTGACAATTCAGGCAGTTGGCCGTTTCCTCGCTCCCCAGCAGCGTCGCCTTGCCATGAAAGCTGGAGAGGTAGCTGACGGGAGTGTCCGGCATGTTGAACTTGGCGCGCACCGCCGCGTTGCTGTGGCACGTCGCGCACAGCCGCACCAGGTCCTGGTTCGTCCGCGCCGGCCGCGTCCGCGCCGTCACGTGCCAGTAAAACTGCCGCGTATCCACCGACAGTTGCTCGTCGTGGCACGTGTTGCACCGCTTGATCGGAGCTTCCGATTGCAACCAGCTTTGCCCGCCCCGGCTGAACAGCGGCTCGTCGTGGCACAAAAGGCACTGCGACTGACCCTGCTTCAGCGGGCTGCCCAGCAATTGATTGGACTGGGTCAGACTGTCCTCTCCATGAACCGATTGCCGCAGCATCTCGTTGACGTGTTCGTGGGAGAATCGCACTTCCACCTGGTTGGGGCCTTCGAGGTGGCAGATCTTGCCGCAATCCACCGGAGTCTGCGGCTGATGCGGAAAAACCTCCACTTCCTTGCGAACATGGCAGTCCGTGCACTTCAACCGGGAATGCGGACCGCGCGGCGTGTTGTAGTAATTCGGATCCACGTAGTACAGCTCGATCTCCTTGCCGTCGTCGCCGATGCGCGACAAACCCCGATACTGGTGACACGCCAGGCAGCCTTCCGTGTCGTACGCCGGCGCCGCCGCCGCCGTTACCAGGACCGTCACGGCCATTACCAGCAGCAAGGCGAAGTTGGTGCGAGTCGTGGTCATAAATCCATCTCAAAAGTTGTGGCACCGCCGGCAGAAGATTTGTCCGCGGACCGGCGTCAGCAAATGGCCCTTGACCAGCCGTAGCGACCGGTCGTCCAGCACGCAATTCGCCGCGAACGTGCCCTGCTCGTGCGGATTGTGGCACGTCGAACAAACGATCCGGCCCTGCGCATCGGGAACCATCAGCGTCGGCCCGGCCTTCTCGTCCTGAAGTTGCTTGATCAAATCCTGGCTGGGAGTTTCAAGGAGTCCGGTCAACTCCCTCGCCCTCATGTAAACCAGCATCGGCGGCGGGATGATCGACCACACGTGCCCGGCGCGCGAGATGTCCCGGTGGTGAGGGTGGCAACTCCGGCACAAGCTCACCTGGTCCGCGCGCAGCGACGCATTGCTCGAACGCGCCGTCGCGTTGCGGTCCATCGGCCTGCGGTGGCAGACCTGGCAACGCTGTTCGATGATCGTGTGCCGATCCCCGGCCAGCATCAGATGCGGGTTGAATTTCGGAGTCTGCTCGGGGGCGTGGCAGTTATCGCAAAACGGCATCGGAGTCGCGGGCACAGTCGGATCCGTGGTCGGTATCTGCCCCTGCCGCAGGAACGCGGAGTTTGTATCCGGCCGTTGCGCCGCCACGTCGCATTCCTGCCTCACGTCGTGGCACGTCACGCAAACAAGCTCGCCATTCAAAGTCGGCCAACCGGGATTCGGCCCGGCCCGCCCATCCATCTTCAAATTGATGGGATGAATCTCATCCGACGCCCGTTCGCCGTCGTGACAGGAAACGCACAGGGGCGTAACCGATTCCGACGCGATCGGCAACGCATTCCCGCCGCGCATCTCGTGACATTTGCCGCACCCGTCCGCCGACCAGTGCGGATTGGCCGCCGGACTCGGCCGGCTCGCCTGGCCCAATGCCGCCGATGCGGCAGCGCACACAATGCAAAGCGCCAACCCAAGCCATCCGGCCGGCCGTGGCCTTGAATTGATCCGAGGTTCGTCTTCCAACCCAGCCATACGCAATCCGCTTCCCCGCAACGGGGAATCTGCCGGAAAACTCTACAGAGCAATGAGGGTGCCAATGGGCGTGACGGGGTTGCCCGTTGACCACGCGGCATTTAACGCATTTCCATCGAGGTTGAAGTCCGAGATTCGGCGTTACACGTTGCCCCAGGTTCTCAGGATTAAGAAAATATCCTGTCCGGACGTTTCGCCCGCTTCAGCCCTGCGGGATGTAAGATGCGCCAAATGCTGTAGTTGTTCGCCTTGAAGAAAGGAAATAATCCAGCCGCATGCGCGGTACGCGGGTTGTCTATATCCTATTGAACAGTCGTTCTTAGCCGGGAGACTGCAATGATCGACGTAAGTGTTTTATATGGTGGGCTTGAAGCCCCCAGCACGCCGCACCGATATGGCAGGGCGATCACGCAGATCGACCCGCCGCCGCACCAGCGAATGGCCGTCGCCCCAAGCGCCGCCTCACGCCGGCCCATCGTCGTCTGGAACCTGACCCGAACCTGCAACCTCAAGTGCATTCACTGTTACACCGATTCAGCCGCCCAGAAATATCCCGACGAACTTTCCACCGCTCAGTGCAAAACCGTCCTGGACGATCTGGCCGCGTTCAAGGTTCCGGCCATCCTGTTTTCCGGCGGCGAACCGCTGGTTCGTCCGGACGTATTCGAGCTGGCCGAATATGCCCGCTCCCTCAATCTGCACGTCGTGCTCAGCACCAACGGAACCCTGATCGACGCCGAAAAGGCCCGGCGATTCAAGGACCTGGAATTTGCCTACATCGGCATCAGCCTGGATAGCGCCATTCCCGCCGTCCATGATGAATTCCGCGGCTCGCCCGGCGCTTTCGAGCGAACCATGCGCGGCTTCCGCCACTGCGTCGAAGCCGGTCAAAAAGTCGGCCTTCGCCTGACCCTCACCCGCCATACCGCCCAAGACCTCGGCCGAATCTTCCAGTTCCTGGAAGACGAAGACATCGACCGCGCCTGCTTCTATCACCTGTGCCCCTCGGGCCGCGGCAAGAGCCTGCTCGCCCTCACCCCCGCCGAATCACGCACGGCTATCGATACCATCTTCGACCGCGCCGCCGACCTGATCGCCCGCGGCAAACGCATCGAAATCCTCACCGTCGACAACCATTGCGACGGCCCGTACCTCTACCTCCGCATGCTCCGCGAAAATCATCCCCGCGCCGGACAGGTGCTGGACATGATCCGCTGGAACGGCGGCGGCCGATAT
>JBEKIV010000161.1:0-9122 GCA_050011595.1 Tepidisphaeraceae bacterium | reverse complement strand
ACCTGCCGCCGTTTCGGTATCGTTGAAGGACATCGGTTTTGACGGGACTTGCAAGGTGCGCGATCTCTGGAAAGCACAGGACCTTGGCGTGTTCGCCCAGAAATTCGAGCCGCTGGTCGCGCCTCACGGGGCGGGGCTGTATCGCGTATCATTGGGAAAGTGACTTTCGAAGTCTTTAACAAAAATACTGACACAGAGAGCACAGAGGCCACAGAGAGCACAGAGGAATACTGAATTCATGTTTCCATCTCTGTGTTCTCTGTGGTCTCTGTGCCCTCTGTGGTTAATCTCGTCAGGCGTCCTTGGTATCATCGAATGAAGGAGTAAGATCATGGTTTCTTCAGCCGTCACGTTGTTCACGTTGCTGTTTTCGGTGCTGGTTCCGCAGAAAATGTGGTACGCTCCGAATCAAGCGCTGACCATAACCAACAAATCCGGCGGGGACGTCACGCTGGAACTGACGGATTTCTCCGGCAAGGCGATCGCGGCCAAAGGCTCGGCGGACGTGGCGGCATCGCAGTCGGCGGACCTGAAAACCATCTTCCCCGACACGAGCAGTCCCGGCACGTTTGTGCTGTACGCCCTGGCGAAAGGTTCCTCGCCGTCGCAAGCCGGGCCGCCGAAGGATTTTCTCGGCACGCCGCTGGTGATCGAAGTGTTGCCCCAGATGCAGCAACCGCAGGCCGCGGTGGTCACGCACGTGCTGCCGCTGCAATACGCGGTGATGACGACCGAATCAGGCCCGTTGACCGAAGTGTTTTATTATGATGCCGCGCCGCACACCGTGGACAATTTCCTCGCGCTGGCGTCGGGCGGGTACTATGACGGCTTGGTCTTTCACCGGGTGGTTCCCGGTTTCGTGATTCAGGGCGGCGATCCGCTTGGAGCCGACTCCGATCCGCAAAAAAGAGGGACGGGCGGCCCCGGCTATACCATCATCGCCGAGTTCAGCGACAAGCCCCACTCCGAAGGCGTGCTTTCCATGGCTCGCGCCGGCGATCCCAACAGCGCCGGGAGCCAATTCTTTATCTGTTTGAATTACGCCAACACCCAGCAATTGGATCATCAATACACGGCTTTCGGCAAAGTCGTGGACGGCATGGACGCGGTGAAATCTATCGCCGGCGCCAAAGTGCAGGATGAAAAGCCGGATCATCCGGCGGCGATCACTAAAGTGGAGGTTTTCCCCGTGACTGCGCAGAAGGATCCCTACGCCTCGATCATGTCCAGCCAGGGCAAATGACAAAACTCGGGTAATCGGATAAAAGGAAGACGAGCCGCCATGCAAGGCGGCCGGGTCCGATGCAAGGGTTGGCCGCGAACCGGGTCAGGTCCGAGAGGAAGCAGCCCTAAGTGTCACCAGCTTTGTGCCGTCGTCCCCCCGGCCGCTCTGCGGGGCGGCTTTTTTTATGCGCCGCAACCCTTAAAAAAATTGAAAATCGGAAGGGTCAAATGGAACGCCGCGCCCTAGATTGGCCGGCGTGGCCGGCGGGCGGCACAAATCACTCCCCCGAGCGCCAGCAGGCCGAGCGACATCGGCTCCGGCACCACCACGGGGACCCCGGCAGGTTCGAACACCGTTATATCCGCGCTGGCGTCATCGCTTAAGGCCGCGCCTCCAAAATTGTCGTAGGACGAGGCGTTGGTCTTAACCAGGACGATGTCGCCTGTATCCCCGGGCGCGATGCCGCCCTCGGTGCTATAATCCATCGAAATAGTGCCCCCAGATTCAAGCGACGACAGGTTCACCTCGTCATACGGCATTTCGCCCAAATGCGAGACGTAATCCGTGTCGACCGTATAGCCATCCGGGGCGTCCGGAGGATAATCGCCGAACGCGCTCACCGATACCAGGCCGATGTGATCCGAATAGCCCGAAGCGGCCTCAACCTGATAGGTGAAGTCCATAGCGTTGGTGCTGGGATCGAGGTACACGTTGGAGATCAAATTGCCCGCGTACAGGGTGTGTGCAAACACGTCTTGTCCAACAAACGGAACGGTCTCCGAATCCTGTAGGATCAGGCCCGCCAACGTGGCCGTGCCGGGCGTGGTAACGTTGTCGCCGTCGGGAACCAGAACCGTTGCCGGGGCCGGCGAACCCGTGGCCGCCAATACGCCCAAGACCAGCGCGCTCAGCGAAATCCAATGGGAAATATATCCAATTCGGGCGACCATTTTCTGACTCCGAGAGATACCATCGCCCCGAAAAACTGCTCAACGTGCCGAAGGCCGCCGCCGGGCCAGCAGGCCCAACGACAGTGCGATGATTGCCAGCGATCCCGGCTCCGGCACCACCACTACTCCAAACGGCACCTCGGTGCTGACGCTGTCCGAGGCGCTATCGATCACCGTGGCGCTGCCCATGGTCCAAGTCGAGGAGTCCGTCTTGACAATCATCAAATCCGTCTCCTCGCCGGGACCCACCGGAGTGCTACCGTCGTAAGTGTAGGTAGTGGCGAAATCGTAGCCCACCGTCGCGCCGCTGACGTTACGGTCCACTTCGCCGGGGGTCACGCCCGTGCCCGCTTGGTAGTCCGCGTCCACGGAATATCCAAGAAAGCTGCCCAGCGTCATACGGTCGAACGAGTTGGCTCCGGCCCCACCCGTGTTGGTCAGTTGATACGTGAAATCAACCGAGCCGCTCGCTTCGGTGTACACGTTCGTGACCAACGTAAAATCAAAAGGCACGCCATGCGTACCAGTGCCGGAGAACATTCTAGTTTCGGTGGTCTGATAGGTATCGCCGGCAACGGAATCTGTCCCGGTCAAAGCGGTGCTCGAATCGCCCGGGTTCAGTACCACCGCCGACGCCGTTCCGCCGCTGAAAGTCCAAACTCCCAGTGCGAAAGCGCACCCGACCGCCGCCACTCTCATTCTGCTAGTGCCAAACATAGTAAATTCCTCCGCTCCGTATGATAGAGGTGCCCAATGGTCAAAATAGTCAGTCTTTACTCCCGTCCATACGGTTCCCAATCTAGACCCGCGACCAATAATGTCAACAAAAAACCTCAACAATTTCTGGTTAAGCACGCCTGCGCGGGGTTTTTTGGCCAACCCAAAACACCAAAAATGCCCAAGTAACTCGTCAGTGATGACGCATTTTATGCGAGTAATGACGTTTTTTATGGATATGCACATAAAGGCAAAGTTCAATAATTTTTGACCGGCGTCAGTCATTATCGGTTCGAGGCGGCGTTGTGGGGCAAGAGGCAGAGGAAGTTGGCAATGAGCGGCCGGCTTCGCCTCCCATAGGGAGGGCTGCGCCTCCCGCTGGGAAGGCTGGGCCTCGCAGGTGGTGTTCGCTTTCGCCGCAGGCCCGCGGTTAAGATGGCTGGCCGATGCGAGTCCTGATCGTCGCCAATAAATCCAAGCCTCCCGTCGCCGCCGCATTGGAACGCATTGTTCCTGCCGTCGCGCAGGTTGCTCAGCTTGTCGGCATCGAGCAGCAGGACCAAACCGAACCGATTACTGCCGAGGCGGACGTCATTCTCGTTCTCGGCGGCGACGGGACGCTTCTGTCGGCCGCCCGCCGGTTGCGCGGCCGGCAGATTCCGCTCCTGGGCGTGAATTTCGGCCGGCTCGGATTTCTCGCCAGCTTCACCCCAAAACAGTTCGATCAGCATTTCCCGGATTTTGTGGCGGGAAAATTGCCGATCACGGCTCGGCTGGCGCTGGAAACGTCGGTGCTGCCGGCAGAAGTCCATTGCCGATTCGGCGATTGGGCCGAGGTCGCCCAGCGCCGAAGGTTCGTCTCAACGGCGCTGAACGACGCCGTCGTCACGGCCGGCGCTCCCTTTCACATGATCGAACTGGAAATCGCCGCCAACGGCCCAAACCCCGGCGACGGCGAGGGGGCGGGCATTCGATATTTCGGCGACGGGGTCATCGTCGCCACCACCAGCGGAAGCACGGCCTACAACGTCTCGGCCGGCGGGCCGATCATCAGCCCCAACGTCGATGCCCTTTGCGTCACACCGTTATGTCCTCATAGCCTCTCCTTCCGCCCCGTGGTGATCTCATCCAGTTCCACGGTGGTGATCACCGCGATTCTGGTCAACGAAGGAACCACGGTCTTCTGTGATGGCCAGGAGGGCACGAACCTTGTGGCCGGGGAGCGAATCGTCATTCGCCGAAGCCCCGAACCGGTCTTGCTGGTTGAAAACCCCGAATCGCGGGAATGGCACACCCTGGCGGCAAAACTGAACTGGGCGGCTAGCCCCGGCTACAATACAATCAAGCCCTAGCGAGCGTTCGTCCAATAACTGCCAGCCGGATCGTGCCAAGATTTTGGCCGAGGCCCCCTGGTGGGCCGATACTTTGCCGGGGGCGCAGATAAGATACGCCGTGGAGGCTTCGCCTCCACAACGGAGTTCACGAGATGCGGCAGTGGTTGGTCGGATGTGGATTGCTCTTATGGGCCGGCGCGGCGGCCCACGGTCAATCCGCGCCGTCGCCGGCCGAGCGGATGCTCAACGAGATGCTCGAGCCGGCCGCGGCGGCCACGCAACCAACGACCCGGCCCGGCCCCGCGCCGGCGCTGGAACCAACCGGATACGTCCCCAAGGCGGCCGGTTCTCCTTTGCTCCGTGAAGGCTCGGAGATCATTGCCAGGTCCGGTCATCTGATAAAATCCCCCGACGGACCCTATCCCCTGTTTGTCTTCGACAACCCGCCGAACCAGTCCCCGATTCAACCGATGCTCGTTCTTCCGAATTTGCAGTTGATGTCGATGGAAGATGCGGCGTCGACGACCCGCAAGAACCTCAAGTTCACCGTTTCGGGAATCGTCACCGAATACCAAGGCAAGAACTACGTTTTGCTGGAGCCCGGCCCCGACGAAATCAGCCGGCAGACGCCCTCGGCCGGCGTTGTTCCCGCGGGCGCGCCCGGCCCGATGCCGGCGGAGGAAATGCTCAGCGCGATGCTCGCCGCCGACGGCGCGCCGTCCTCGCCGCCGCCGCGGTCCGCTCCCCCGCAAAACGATCGCACCACCGGCTCCGGCGCCTTGCCGCCCAGAGCGCCGCTCCTTGCCACGTTGCCCGAGCTGTCACAAATCTTCGATCGCGTATGCCACTTGAGTCCCGGCGTCGAAGGCTTCGGCTCCACAGCCGATTCCCGGCAGAAGCAATTGACCCTTGAGGCCGATGGCGCCGCGCTCCAGGATCCGCCCCTTATCGCGCTGCCCAATCTCAAGTTGACGGCCATGGAAGGCGCCGCCGGCGATCATTACGACACCCGGTTTCGCGTGACCGGCGTGCTCACCGAATACCGCGGACGCAATTACATTCTCCTGCAAAAGGTCGTCGTGATGGCCGATTCGGATCGGCAGTTCTAAATGTTCCTTGTATCGCCGATTTGGCTGGTTTTGTTGGCGCCCTGGGCCGGGCTGGCGCTATGGCTGCTCTGGGGACAGTTGGATCGGCGGGGCGTCCCATTTCTGAAATTGTGGCGGGATGAATTGACCCACCATCGCAAGCCCAGCCACGGCTGGAACACCCCGCCGCCGGCGCTGATCGCGCTGCTGGCGGCGATGTTGCTCGCGGTCGTCGCCGCCGCCGGGCCGATGGTTCGGATTGGACTCAATCCCCCGGCTATCCCTCCGGAACCTTCCGACGTGAAAATCGACTGCCTGGCCGTGCGCGCCGGACCGGCGGCGCAGGCGATGGTCCGCCTGCTCAACCAGAGCGATCTGGCCACCGCGAAGCTGACGATCCGTGCCGATGGGAAAAGCGTGCGTACCGATCAAGTGGCCTTGCCCGCGCGAGGCGAGAAGCGCAATTATTTTCTGACGGTTCCCGCCGGCGCATCGGCCGTCGAAGCCGAAGTGGAATGCGATGGCGCCACCCGAATCGATCATCGCGCCCAAGCCACGCGCCGGGCGGCGTGGCCGATCGTCGAAGCCGCCAGCCCGCTGCCTGCGGAGTTGCGGCGAATGATCGAGGTCTACGGCCGCCATCGGTCGCCGGGTGAAGGATCCAAACATATCGCCGTGCTCGGCGTCTCCGGCGTCTGGCCCGCGGAGCAGCCGGCCGCGATCGTTGCCGACGATTCCGCCGCCGCCGCGGCGCTTTCGAATCTTGAACCCCTGGCGGTGCTGGATAGTCCCCTGACCAAGTCCGTTGACTGGGAAAAAATCCTCGGCCGCGCAAAAGTTTCATCGCCGCCGACCGGGGATTGGCAGCCCATCGTGACGGCCGCCGGGGTGACGGTCCTTGCCGTCCGTCAGCAGCCCGTCAAGCAGGTGTGGGTGGGATTTCAATCGGATGAATTCCCGCATGAGCCGGATTTCGTGGTCTTCTGGAGCAACGTATTTGATTGGCTGGGAGATGGCGGCCAGAGCTACGAATCCGCCCCTTCCCCTTCGTCCGAGCCAACAGAGCCGTTGGCCGAAGCCAAGCCATCCGCCAAGCCTTTGGCCGCGCCGTTGTTTTTGGCGGCATCGGGCCTGATTTGCCTCTCGGCCGTTGCCTGGAAGTCGCCCAAGCCGCCGTGGGGCAAAGGCTTCCAATCTTGACAGGTTTTTCCCCCGGCCGTACTTTGCCCCGCATGGCCGAGTCAATCCCCCCGGTCTCCGTGACCAGTCAGAAAGACATTCGCGTTGTTGAATTCACCAACAACAAGATTTTGGACGAAGGAAATATCAGCAATATTGAAGGGACGCTGGTGAGTTTGATCGACGAAGTCGCCAAGCCCAAGCTGCTTCTGGATTTCGCCAACGTGGAGCATCTTTCATCGGCGGCGTTGGGGATGTTGATCAAAGTGAACAATATGATCAGGCAGAAGGACGGCCAGCTTCGGCTGGCGAATATCAAGCCGCAGATATTTGAAGTGTTCGTGATCACAAAGCTGAACAAGCTGCTGAAAATCCTGCCGACACGATCCGAGGCTTTGAGCAGTTTTTCCCAGTAGTTTTTTTTCGCTTGGCCGGTCGGAACGATGGTTATGAACGAGGCGGGGTCGAAAGATCGAGGCCCGGACGGACGGTCGGGGTCGTCGCGGCCGGACGCCAACGGCGCCGCGTGTTTTGAATTCACCATTCCCTCCAACGATGATGTCGCCTGCCGCGCCGTGCAAAAAAAAATCCTCGACGAGGTTCATCGCCGCGGGTTTAATGACCAATGCGTCTTTGCCATCAAGCTGGCGTTGGTGGAGGCGATGCTCAACGCCGACAAGCACGGCAACCGCCGCGATCCGAGAAAGAAAGTCCGCGTCGAAGCCACCGTCACGCCGCGCGAAGCCGAAATCGTCGTCGAGGACGAAGGGGCGGGATTCAAGCGCGCCGCCGTGCCCGATCCAACGCTCCCGGAGAACCTGGAAAAATCCGGGGGACGGGGAATCCACCTGATGGAAGCGTACATGAACAAGGTTGAATGGAGTCATGGCGGCCGCCGCGTGCGCATGGTCAAGCGAAATGAGCCGAACCTCATTCCCAGGACGTGAACCGTCGGGCAAAAACCGCTGAGCCCTTGGCGGCAGTTGAGTGGAGGGTTGGTTTGCGCATTTGCGGACCGTACGGCGGGCAAGGATCGCCGGCTACACGTGGAAACTGGACACTGACCCGCCACCGGCAGTTTTCCCACGGAACGGGGAAATACTACAATCATCCCACCTCATGCTGATCCCGCTGCACACTGATTGTCCCCTGCGACGCGTCCCGTGGATGAATTGGGGGCTGATCGCGCTGAACCTGGGCATCTTCATGGTGACCAGCATCTCCGGCGAGCACGACGCCGGCGGGCCGCTGGCCCTGTATCACGGCCAGGCCGTCCGCGACCTCCTGGCCCTGGACCCGCAGAATCCCGCGCTCTGGCAATATTTCACCTACCAGTTCATGCACGAGAGCTGGCTCCACGTGCTGGGGAACATGCTGTTCCTCTACATCTTCGGCAACAACATCAACGACCGCATGGGACACCTGGGCTACCTGGGATTTTACCTGGCCGGCGGCGTCATGGCCGGCATCGGTTATGCGGCCTTCGATTCCGCCCCGGTCATCGGCGCCAGCGGCGCCGTCGCCGCCGTCACCGGCGCTTATCTCGTCCTCCTGCCCCGATCGAATATCACGCTGTTGTTCTTCTTCATTTACATCGGACCCTTGGAAATCTCCAGCCTGTGGTTCGTACTTTTCACGTTCCTTCAGGACGTGCTGGGGGAAGTCCGGCCCGAACTGCTCGGCGGCCCGGCGTCCGAATCCGTCGCCCACATGGCTCACATCACGGGAACCCTCTTCGGCGCCCTGCTTTGTCTGGTGCTTCTTGGACTGCGATTGCTCCCGCACGATCAATACGACATGCTCTCCATGCTGGCGCGATGGAACCGCCGCCGACAGTATCGCAGCATGGTCAGTCAGGGTTACAACCCATTCGGCTACGTTCCGCCGCAGCCGGTTGACGTCCGCCCCCAGGAGCTTGATCCCCGCACGTTGCGGATGCTGGAAATGCGCGCCGAGATCAGCGAAGCCATCGCCCATCACAACCTCCCCCACGCCGCCTACCTCTTCCTGGAACTGAAAAAACTCGATCCCACGCAGATCCTTTCCAGGCAGGCCCAATTGGACGTCGCCAACCAGTTGGCCAGCCAGCAGTTCTTCGAGCAGGCCGCCGACGCTTACGAGCAATTCCTCACCCACTATCCCAATTTCGAGCAGATCGAACAGGTGGAATTGATGCTGGGGGTGATCTATGCGCGGTATTTGCGACGCTACGATCGCGCCCGGCAGCTTCTGCTCCGCGCCCTGGCCCGCCTGCACACCGAACGCGAAATCCAATGGGCCAGGTCCGAACTGGAAAGAATTGAACCGCTGATCGCCCCCCAAAAAAGCCCGCAGGGTTAAAAGAAGATTTCAAGTGCAGTTGATGCGCCCGCAACGCCCACGGCGCTGCCGTGGGTTTCCATCGTGCGATGGGGGGGATCACGGTCTGGGCTTGGAGGAAGCGGCGTGTTTGGCCTCAATGAACGCCCGCTTGTTGGCGAGTTGGTCGGGGTAATCCGGTGGCAGCGGCGGGTCCATCTTCTGCACCGCATCAAAAAACTCCATCGCATCCTCGTACGAGTTGGCGTCCTCCATGTTTCCCGCCGCGACGATGAACTCGATCGCCACGGTCTGCGATGTCACCTTCATG
>JBEKIV010000160.1:0-9126 GCA_050011595.1 Tepidisphaeraceae bacterium | reverse complement strand
TTTATTTTTATGTTTCATCCTCTCACCATCGTCGTCGGCGGATATATCGTCGGCTATCCCTTGGGCGGAATGACCTGGCATCATTTGAACTATCTGCTCGGCCTCCATGAATTGGGGCACGAAGTCTGGTTCCTCGAGGACAGCGGCTCATATTCTCTTCCATACAATCCGCTCACCTGGCAAAGCTCGGCGGATTCGTCTTACGGCAGGGATTATCTGGAGCGCACCTTTGCCCATTACGCCTTGCCCAGGCGGTACTGTTATTACTCCCAGTTTGAGGATGCGCATTACGGGCTGGGCCGGGAAGAATTGAATGATTTGCTCAAGCGGGCGGATTTGCTGCTGTGCGTGAGCGGCGTCACGCCGGTGCGGGCGGACCGCCCGCGGCCACGAAGGACCGTCGTCATTGATACCGACCCGGCCTTCACTCAGCTTCGGATGATCGCCGATGCCCAGTTTCTGGCGTACTACCGGCAATTCGATTCCGTGGCGACGTTTGGCCGGCTGATCGGCGCCCCGGGGTGTCCGCTGCCGACGCATGGGTTTGACTGGATTGGCACCAATCAGCCGGTCGCCCTGCGGCATTGGCCGATGGCGCGGGGGGAAGGGTCCGGATTCACGACGATCGGGAAATGGGAGCACACGACCGACCGGAATATGCAGTTCCAAGGGAAAAGTTACCGAAGCAGCAAGGGCATAGAATGGATGAAGGTGATCGATCTGCCGCGGCGGACGCCGTGGACGATGACGCTGGGCATGCTTTCCATGCCGGCCCAGACGGCCAGCCAATTCGCCGGCCACGGTTGGAAGATCGTGGATGCCGAGAAATCCACGCTGAGTTGCCAGGCGTTTGCGGAATTCATTCGCGGAAGCGCCGGGGAGTTTACGGTCGCCAAGGAGAATTACGCCGGCCTGCCGAGCGGCTGGTTCAGCGATCGGAGCAGCGCCTACCTTGCCAGCGGGCGGCCAGTCGTCACCCAGGGAACCGGATTTGACCAATGGCTGCCGACGGGGCAGGGATTGTTTTCGTATCAGACGGTAGCGGAGGCGGCGGAAGCGCTGAACGCGATTGCGGGCGATTATTCGCGTCATGCCGCCGCGGCGCGGGGCCTCGCCGAGAAATATTTTGATTCGAATCTCGTATTAAGAGAGTTGTTGGAACGCGTGATGTGAGCCAGAATGTGCCGATGATGTTGAAGATGTTGAAATTGAACCGATGGATTTTCCTTGGCGTGGCCGGTTGCATGGCGCTGGCGGCATGTTCGGGCCAGCCGTCCGGCTCGACGCAGTGGAATGGGCCAACGGTGTTGGCATCGGTCACCGTGGAGGACGCCGCGCCAAACAGCCAAGCCGTCAAGGTAGTTCGCTCCCAGCATTACGAGATTTATTCCACCATCCAGGACCGGCCGGACATGCTCAACCGGCTGGCGCAGTTGATGGAGGGAGCGTTCGGCATGTATCGCACGCTTGCCCCGACCGTCACGCCGACGGACCATCCGATGCGATGCTACATGTTCAACAGCCGGGTGCAGTGGATGGAGTTCACCCGCCAGCACACGGGATTGAATGCCGACACTTATCTCAAGATCAGCCGGGGGGGATATACCATCCATGACTGGTACGTGGCCTATTACATCGGGGACATTTCGACCTATTCGGTGGCGGCACACGAGGGATGGCATCAATTCGTCGCGCGGCATTTTCGCGGGCGGCTGCCGCCGTTTCTTGAAGAGGGACTGGCCTGCATGTTCGAGGATGTTCAGTGGGATAACGATCTGCCGAGGTTTAATCTATCCTTGAATCCGGATCGGGAGGATTCACTGCGTCGGGCGTCGGAAGCCAACGCGCTGTTTCCATTGAGCGAGCTCATCACTCTTCATGCCGGGCAGGTGGTGGGCAAGTCCGGGATTCGGATCGAGGCTTTCTATTCCCAGTGTTGGGCCTTTGCGCGATACCTTTGGGAGGGAGAAAACGGAAAATACCGGCCGGCGCTGCAAAAGCTGCTTGCAGATGCCGCTGCCGGAACGATTTACGATCCGACGGGCTCGCTTCGGCTGCCCTATTTGGGTTGGAATCCCGCCGGCGTCCAGCCGATGCTCGAACACTACCTGGGGGCCGATCTTCCCACGATCGAGGATGGGTATCGGCGATTCATTCATAAGGTTGCATACGACGACGTGATGGAGCAGTATCAGATGCAGTGAAGGAATTATCTTGGTGCCGGGCGGGGCGCTGAGTTATATTTGCGCTATGCAACCGTTCATCCACTCTAAACATCGCCGTGAATGTCGATTCAGCGGGCGGGTGCAGGGAGTGGGGTTCCGGTATACCGTCAAAAACCTGGCGATGCAGTATGACGTGTTGGGGTACGTGAGGAACTTGCCGGATGGGCGAGTGGAACTGGTCATGGAAGGGCCGGCCGAGGAAATGGACGGGCTTTTGCAGGACGTGAGCAGGAAATTGAACGATTACATCAAGGGGCTGGACCAGACCGTTGCCGATGCCACGGGGGAATTCGATCAATTCGCGATCAGACATTGAGGGGGAAGTTACAAGTTGCAAGTGTCAAGTTGCAGTGTATGGCTCTTTACTTGCACTTGCAACTTGCCACTTGCAACTTCTTCTTCTGGATTTACTCCCGCCCAGCCGATAAGCTTCTGCTAATTCTCGATGTACCGCACGCTGGTCATAATTCGATACACGTTTTTGGAAGCGGTTTTGCAGCCGATTTATTCGTTGCTGCTGACCCTCGGGGCGGCGATTCTGTTCATTTTCGGCCTGCTCCCGTTCTTCACCCTGGGTGAAGACACCAAGATGTTCAAATCGGTGGCCCTGGACGTGATCCTGCTGCTGGTTCTTCTGGCCACGCTGTTTGCCACCAGCAAATCCATCTACGAAGAAATCGAAGACCGGACCATGCTCACGCTGATGAGCAAACCCGTGCGCAGATGGGAAGTCATGATTGGGAAATACCTGGGGATCGTTCTGGCGGCCGCGCTGGGAGTGGCGATCCTGGGCGTGGTGGTCATCCTGGGGACTTGGCTTCGGATTCCCACCGACTATCTCCTGAACGCCTCCTCGCTCAACGATCTGGTGCGGAATGAAATCTGGGATTATCGGCTCATGCACATTTCGGGGCTTTTGCCGCAGTTGGTGTTGACCTGGCTTCAGATCAGCGTGCTGGCGGCGGTGGGCGTGGCGCTTTCAACGCGGTTTTCGTTGGTGGTGAATCTGCCCACGGTCATCATTTTGTATCTGGCGGGGAATCTGACGCGGTTTTTGATTCCCATCGCCGACGGACCGCTGGCCGGCAAGTCCCAGGCCCTTCAAATCGTCGGCCGCGCCGTCGGGCTGGTGCTGCCGTACCTGGGAACTTTTGATTTGAAAGACATGACGGTGCTCTCGACGGTCAAGGTGGGGAGCTTTGCCGCCGACCCCCAAGCCGTGCCGCTGGCATTGCTGTGGGGATACGTCGGCATGGCGGCGCTGTATGCGATCTCGTATTGCACGTTCGTGCTCGGCGCCGGAATGTGGAGCTTCCAGCGCCGCGAGTTGGGCGGCGGGGAAGGATGAGTTTGCAAAGCCCGAAATCCGAAATCCGAATGACGAATCAAGCCCGAATGACGAAATGACCAAATGAGGAGAGGGCGCTTTCGGACATTCGTCATTCGGGTTTCGGATTTGATTCGTCATTCGGATTTCGGATTTCGGATTTAGATGTCTATAATTCCCCATGAGCACTCCGACGCGCGAGCAGTTTCTCAATGAAGTCCTCAAGGTGGTTGGGGATAAATTTCCACTGGTGAAGATCGCCCGCGCGGATCAGCCGTTTTCAATGCGGGTCAACGGGCACGTCGCTTCGCTGGAAAATCTCTACCGGATGTCCGTGCTGCGTCCGGATGGCACGCGGCGGCACGTCGAGCGGTGGATCGTCGAGCTGCTGCGGGCCGCGGAGGGGGCGCCGGACTTGGATGGAACCTTCGAGGAGCTTCGGGCTCGGATCATGCCCATGGTCGTGCCGGAGCATGCCGATCCCCATCATCTCTCCGTGATGCAGCCGCTGGTGGAGGGGCTGGCCGTCGCGTACGGGATCGACAACGATCGGACGATTTCCCACGTGACGCAAAAACGGTTGCAGAAGTGGAAGGCGTCGATCGACGATCTGCACGAGGCGGCGCTGCTGAACCTGACCGCCAGGAGCCGGTCGATCGAGGGCCACGCCGCTCAGGACGAGCACGGCCGGATGGAGCTGATCCTCTTCCAGACCATGGATGGATACGACGCCAGCCGCCTGTTGTTGCGCGATCTGCACGATAAATTGCGCGAGCATTTGGGCAGCCCGTTTGCCGCGGGGATTCCCAATCGCGACATCCTGTTGTGTTTCCGCAACGATGACGCGACCGTGGCCCGCTTGCAGCCTCAGATCGCCAGGGATTTCGACCAGATGCCGCATCAGATCACCCATAAGATTCTGCTGGTCACGGCCGATGGGATTGCCGTCAGGCAGTGAATTGGTCATTGGTCACTTGTCACTTGTCATTTGTCATTGGCATCGCCAATTCCAAATTGTCTTGCAAATGACCCATGACAAATGACCAATGACCAATGGCCAATGATCTGGCGTATTTCCCTCCTCGGTACTAGAATCAAACCCATGCGTTTTGGAATCTGTGCCAACGCAAAGCGTGCGGAGGAACTACGGTCGGCGGGAGCCGATTTCGTGGAGGAGAACGTTCAAACGTTCCTCCGCGGATTGCTGAATGACGCCGAGTGGCAGGGGACCTGGAGCGGCGATTCGGCGCTGCCGGTCTTCGCGGCCAACTCGCTGGTGCCCGGGGATTTGAAAATCGTCGGGCCATCCATCGATTTCGAGGGATTGCGGAAGTACCTGCAAACCGTGGTTGCGCGGGCGCAGCGGGTGGGGATCAAGGTCTTGGTGTTCGGCAGCGGCACAGCGCGGAACATCCCCGATGGATTCGACCGTGAACGGGCGCAGGTGCAGATCGTCGCTTTCTGCAAAATGGCGGCGGAATTGTGCGGCCGCGCCGGCGTGACGCTGGTTCTTGAACCGTTGAATCGCGGAGAATGCAACGTCATCAACACCGTGGGCGAAGCGCTGACCTATGTGAAATCGGTGAATCACCGGAATTTTCAATGCCTGGTGGACTCCTACCACTTCTGGGTGGAAAACGAGAAGCTGGCGGAGTTGGAAAAGGCCATGCCGTGGATTCGCCACGTGCACGTGGCGGATAAGGACGGCCGCGTGCCGCCCGGCCAGAGCCCGACCGCCGATTACCGCCCGTTCTTCCGCGTCCTGAAACGAGCAAATTACCAGGGGGCCATCTCCGTCGAGGCCCTCAATTTCAATGATTTTCAGACGGTCGGGAAGCGCGTCATCGCTTTCCTTCATCGCCAATGGGATGAAGCCTGACCGTCCCTTTTATGGAGGAGATCAACCATGTCTCACCGCATTTTCAATTTCAGCGCCGGACCGGCCATGTTGCCGACCGAGGCACTTGAGAAATCCGCGATCGCGCTGGTCGATTACCAGGGCAAGGGATTCGGGATTGCCGAAGTGAGTCATCGCGGCAAGGAATTCGAGGCCGTCAACGACGAGGCCATTGCCCGCTGCAAGAAACTCCTTGGCCTTGGCGACAGCCACGACGTGCTGTTCCTCCAGGGCGGGGCCACCCAGCTATTCACGGTGATCCCCATGAATTTCCTGAATACCAGCGCCGATTACCTGGTCGGCGGGGAATGGAGCAAGAAGGCGGCGTCATCCGCCAAGGAAGTCGGCGCCATCAACGTCGTCGCCAGCAGCGAGGCCAGCAATTTCGATCACTCGCCGGCGTCCGGGGATTGGAAACTGTCGGAGAAGGCGGATTTCTTCCATGTCTGTTCCAACGAGACCGTGCATGGACATCGGCTGGTCAACTGGCCCAAGCACCCCAATTTGATCGTCGATGCCAGCAGCGAATTTCTCTCCCGGCCTCATCCCGTCAGCGATTGCGCCCTGGTCTACGGCGGAGCGCAGAAGAACCTGGGGCCGGCCGGCGTTGTGTTGGTGATCGTGCGCAAGGACCTTTATCCCAGGCAGAAAAAAACGCCCAGCAAGCTCTGGAGCTTCAAGGACCAGGCGGAGAACAAGTCGATGATCAACACGCCGCCGACTTTCGGCGTTTACGTCCTGCTGGAAGTGTTCCGCTGGCTCGAAGCCCAGGGCGGCCTGGCGGCCATGGAAAAACGCAACGCCGCCAAGGCCCAAATGATCTACGGCGCCATCGACAACAGCAACGCCTTCTATAAGGGCACCGTTTCCAACAAAGAGCAGCGCTCGCACATGAACGTAACGTTTCGCTTGCCCAGCGAGGAACTCACCGACGAATTCGTCAAGACCGCCTCCAAGAGCGGCATGATGGGCCTGAAAGGCTACCGCACGGTCGGCGGCATCCGCGCCAGCATTTACAACGCCATGCCCGTCGAGGGATGCCAGGCCCTGGCACAGTTCATGAAGGATTTCGCGTCGAAGAAATCCTGACGTGTAGCCGGCCCGCTTGCGGGCCGTATTCATCGTCACAAGGAATCCCCGCGCATGTCGGACCAATCCATCGAATCGGCAATGCAGGAGAACCGCGTCTTTCCCCCGCCCGCCGCAGTTTCGGCCGGGGCGTGGATCAATTCCCGCCAGCAATATGACCAAATGTATCGCGAATCGTTGGATCGGCCGGAGGAATTCTGGGCCAAAATAGCCGGCGAATTGCATTGGTTCAAAAAATGGGATCGCGTGCTCCAGTGGAAGTTGCCCAACGCGAAATGGTTCGTCGGCGGAACAACCAACCTTTCGTATAACTGCCTGGATTTGCAGATCGAAAGAGGCCGCGGCGGCAAAACGGCGATCCTGTGGGAGGGCGAGCCTCTCACCCCAGCCGGCGGCGGCGCTCAAGTCCGGCGGATCACCTTCGAGCAGTTGCGCCGCGACGTTTGCCGATTCGCCAACGGGCTGAAAAAACTGGGCGTGAAGAAGGGAACGCGGGTCACGATTTACATGCCGATGATCCCGGAGGCGGTGGTAGCCATGCTGGCGTGCGCGCGGCTCGGGGCCGTGCACAGCGTCATCTTCGGTGGGTTTTCCAGTCAGGCCATCGCCGATCGCGTTGACGATGCCAAATGCGACATCGTCATCACCGCCGACGGCGGCCGACGCCGCGGTCAGATCGTCCCCCTGAAGCACAACGTGGACGAGGCGGCCAAGAAAACGTCGCTGCTGAAAACGGTGGTTGTATTCAAACACACCGGCGAAAAGATCGACTGGGTCGAGGGTCGCGACGTGTGGTGGTCCGACGTGATCGCCGGGCAAAGCGACCGATGCGACGCCGAGCCGATGGATGCCGAGGACCCGCTCTTTGTGCTCTACACCAGCGGATCCACCGGCAAGCCCAAGGGAATCGTTCACACCACCGGCGGATACATGGTCGGAACCTACATCACCAGCAAATACGTCTTCGATCTGCACGATGACGATGTTTACTGGTGTACCGCGGACGTGGGCTGGATCACGGGCCACAGCTACGTCGTCTATGGCCCGCTGGCCAACGGGGCGACCACGCTGATGTACGAAGGCGCTCCGAACTTCCCCGATTTCAGCCGCTTCTGGTCGATCATCGCCCGGCATCGGGTCACGGTTTTCTACACCGCGCCCACCGCCATCCGCGCCTTCATGCGGGCCGGCCGCCAATTCGTCGATCCCCACGATCTGGCTTCCCTGCGCATCCTCGGCACCGTCGGCGAGCCGATCAATCCCGAAGCCTGGATGTGGTATCACGAGGTGGTCGGACACGCCAAATGCCCCATCGTCGATACCTGGTGGCAAACCGAAACCGGCGCGATCATGATCACGCCATTGCCCGGCGTCACGCCGACCAAGCCGGGGACCGTCACCCTCCCGTTCTTCGGCGTCGATGCGGCCGTCGTCGACCGCGACGGCCACGAAATGCCCCCCAACGAAGGCGGCTTGCTGGCCATCCGCCGACCCTGGCCGTCGATGCTGCGAGGAATTTTGAACGAACCCGACCGCTACGTCCGCCAATATTGGAGCGACGTAAAGGACTGCTATTTCACCGGCGACGGCGCCCGCCGGGATGCCGATGGATATTTCTGGGTCATGGGCCGCGTGGATGACGTCATCAACGTCTCCGGCCATCGCCTGGGCACCGCCGAGATTGAAAGCGCCCTGGTTTCCCACGCTTCCGTCGCCGAGGCCGCCGTCGTCGGAATGCCCCACGAGATGAAGGGCCAGGGCATCGCCGCGTTCGTCACCCTTCGCGCCGGTTTCAAGCCCAGCGAAGCTTTGAAAAATGAACTGATGGCCGCAGTCACCCAGCAGATCGGCAGCCTCGCCCGCCCCGATCAGATTCGGTTCACCGATTCCCTTCCGAAAACCCGCAGCGGCAAGATCATGCGGAGATTGCTCAAGGAAATCGCCGCCGGCGGCGACGTGAAAGGCGACATCACGACGCTGGAGGACCTAAACGTGGTGGCGAGATTGAAGGAGCAGGGCGGCGCATAGCCCAAAGCCGCAGGATGGCCATCCTGCGGACTTCGCACGCCACAAGCCTCCTGAATTTGCTCAAGCGCAATCGTGCCGATTGACACGACAAGTCGTATCCTTCGCTCTTACGTTGGTTCAAATACCCTGGTGAATCACTGGTTATGGCATTGCCATCGCCGTCGCCGCATCAAGATCCCAGCGCCGCCGATCAGCAATAGCGCCCCGATCGCCGGCTCGGGCACCACGACCGCAATGCCTTGCGGGGCTTGCAATACCGAGATCAGATCAGCGTTCACCGTCGCTCCCGACGTGGTGTATTCGCCGATCGTGTCGCCCAATTGGCTCACGACAAACAGGTCCGATCCAGACAGGGCAATGCCGTCTGGGTAATCCAACCCCGAGACCAGGGCGGCGTTCACCGTCGCTCCCGACGTGGTGTATTCGCCGATCGTGTTGCCGTGGAAGTTCGTGACAAACAGGTCCGACCCGTCCTCAGACACGGCAATGCCGAACGGGTAGTCCAACCCCGAGACCAGGGCGGCGTTCACCGTCGCTCCCGACGTGGTGTATTCGCCGAT
>JBEKIV010000159.1:0-9191 GCA_050011595.1 Tepidisphaeraceae bacterium | reverse complement strand
GTCCAGGGCGGTCAAAGCCACGCTCGGACCGCGAGGCAGAAACGCGGTCCTCGACAAAGGCTGGGGCGCTCCCACCATTACCAAGGACGGCGTCACCGTCGCCGAGGAAATTGAACTCTCCGACAAATACCAGAACATCGGCGCCAAGCTCGTGAAGGAGGCCGCCAGCAAGACCAGCGATGTCGCCGGTGATGGAACCACCACCGCCACAGTCCTTGCCGAGGCGATTTTCAAGGAAGGCTATCGCAATCTCGCCGCCGGCGCCGATGCCATGGCCATGGCCCGCGGCATCCGCAAAGCCGTCGATGCCGTCGTCGAATCCCTCAAAAAACAATCCAAACCCATCAGCGGCAAGGCCGACATCGCCAACGTCGCCTCCATCTCCGCCAACAACGACCGCGAGGTCGGCAACATCATGGCCGATGCCTTCGAGCGCGTCGGCAAGGACGGCGTCATCACCGTCGAGGAAGGCAAGGGCCTGGAAACCTACGTCGACGTCGTCGAAGGCATGCAGTTCGACCGCGGATACCTCTCCCCCAACTTCATCACCAACGCCGATGAAATGACCGTCGAACTGGAAAAGGTCTTCGTCCTCGTCTACGAGGAAAAAATCTCCGCGGCCACCAAGCTCATTCCCCTCCTGGAAAAAATTCAGAAGGCCAAGCGGCCCCTGCTCATCATCGCCGAAGACGTCGACGGCGAAGCCCTGGCAACCCTCGTCGTCAACAAGCTGCGAGGAATTCTCAACGTCGTCGCGGTCAAAGCCCCCGGCTACGGCGACCGCCGCAGGGCCATGCTCGAGGACATCGCCATCCTTACCGGCGGGACCGCCATCATGAAGGATCTGGGCATCGAACTGGACAAGGTCGAGATCGAGCAGCTCGGCCAGGCCAAGCTCGTTCGCGTCGATAATGACAACACGACGATCATCGAAGGCGCCGGCGAAACCAAGTCCATCCAGGGCCGGATCGAGCAAATCCGCCGCGAAATTGAAACCACCACCAGCGATTACGACCGCGAGAAACTCCAGGAACGCCTGGCCAAGTTGGCCGGCGGCGTGGCCCAGATCAACGTCGGGGCGGCCACCGAGGCCGAACTGAAAGAAAAGAAATCCCGCATTGAGGATGCCCTGCACGCCACCCGCGCCGCCGTCGAGGAAGGCGTCGTCGCCGGCGGCGGCGTCGCCATGATCCGAGCCATGAAATCCCTCAACGGCGGCGGAAACCTCAAGCTCGAAGGCGACGAAGCCGCCGGAGTGAAAATCGTTCGCCAGGCCCTGACCGCCCCCTTGCGCCAGATCGCCGACAACGCCGGCGCCAGCGGCAGCGTCGTCGTCCGCCGAGTCATGGAATCCAAGGACGACGAAGGCTTCAATGCCCTGACCAATGAATACGTCGACGTTGTAAAAGCCGGCATCATCACCCCGACAAAAGTCGAGCGCACCGCGCTCCAAAACGCCGCCGAGGTGGCCATCCTGCTGCTGACGACCGATTGCATCGTTGTGGAGGCCCCGAAGAAGAAGGACGACCACGCCGGCCACGGCCCCGAAGGCATGGGTGGCATGGGCGGCATGGGCGGGATGGATGACATGATGTAAAACCGATCTGGATCAATACCTTTCGAAATGAGAAGAACATGCATACTGACAATCAATTTGATCGAAGGGTCGGAGCGCTTCGTCTGTATGTTGCCGAGACGGCGCGCCGAAATCCGGAACATGGTTTCGTCGACTACAACGTTGATTGGATTTATCCGATTTACCAGACCTCTACGAAGACATGGTGGAAATGGGCCCCGGTCATGGCACCGTGCGGCAAGCTTCGTCAAAGCACTGTCTTCAAAGTGGCAAATGACGAATCCCCGCGTGACGTAATACTTGCCTGGGCTCGACGGCTGAACTCTGCCGTCCGCGTCCAAATCAGCGAGCAAACATACGCGAATCGGCGCCTTGTTCAGGAAGAGCCTGTTTGCCTGAACTAGTAAGATAGGGTGGGCGAGTACGCCCACGCTACTCGGCTCGAAGAGTAGGCCGACGCGAGGTTATGGATTATGAAGAAGAAAACCGAGCGCGACGCAGCGGCGGTTGGTGACGCGGATCTGGAGATTCCGCAGATGACTCGCGCCCAGATGTGTAAGGGCATTTTGGGCAAGCGCGCCGTTGGCCGTCCGAATCGCGTTGTTGGCCTAGATCCCGATGTAGCCCGCGTTTTTCGTGATTCCGAATCGGTCAACAAGGTGTTGCGAGCCCTCATCGAATTTGTTCCGATTCAGGAAAAGAAGCGCAGAAAATCAGCAAAAGCGGTTTGAGGCATGAAAAAGATGGGCATATTTTACGTTGGGTGCAAGATTGAGAACGTCGCCGCTCGTGATAGATCGGCGACGATAGGTAAGCTGTTGGTTGATACCGGCAGTGATTACACGTGGCTACCGGCTAGATCGCTCGAAAAAATCGGCGTCAAACGAGAAAAAAAGGACGTTACGATAACGATGGCCAACGGCCAAAGCATCACTCGGAATGTCGGATTCGTGATTATTCGAGCGGACAAATTCTTCACGGTGGATGAAGTAGTCTTCGCCGAATCCGGCGATCTGTCTCTGCTTGGGGCGCGAACATTGGAGGGCTTCAATGCTCGCGTCGATCCAAAGCAGAAGAAATTAGTGGCGGCCGGGCCTCTGGTGGCCGCTGGAAATCGGAAAAACCAGGACATCAAGTAATAAGGAACAAAGGAACCCCATTATGAAACTTCGACCCCTGCAGGATCGCGTGATCGTCAAGCAATCGGAAGCGGAGACCAAGACCGCCAGCGGAATCGTTCTGCCCGATTCGGCCAAGGAAAAGCCGACCAAGGGCAAGGTGATCGCCGCCGGACCCGGCAAAGTGGATGAGAAAGGCAAGCACATGGAGTTGGCCGTCCGCGCCGGCGACACGGTGTTCTACGGCAAATACAGCGGCACCGACATCGAGGTCGACGGCGAAAAGTTCGTCATTTTGCGCGAGTCCGACATTCTCGGAGTATTGGAATAAGACGTCATTCGTCATTGGTCTTCACAAATGACCAATGACGAATGACCAATGACAAGAAACCAAACAAGGACCCATCACTATGTCAGCCAAACAAATGAAATTCGCGAGCGACGCCCGGGCGGAGATCGCCAGCGGGTTGTTGCAGCTTTCCCACGCGGTGAAGGTGACTCTCGGCCCGCGCGGCCGCAACGTCATCCTCCAGAAGTCTTATGGAAGCCCGCGCATCACCAAGGACGGCGTCACCGTCTCCAAGGAGATCGAGCTGTCCCAGCCGTTCGAGAACATGGGCGCCAAGCTCGTGAACATGGTCGCCAGCAAGACCAGCGACGTCGCCGGCGATGGAACGACCACCGCCACCGTGCTGGCCGAGGCGATTTACACCCAGGGGCTGCGCTCCGTGACGACGGGCGTGAATCCCGTCACGATCCAGCGGGGAATTCTCAAGGCCGCCGAGGTGGCCGCCGACGCCATCACCCAGCAGTCCAAGAAGGTGAAGGGCCGCGAGGATTACAAACGCGTTGCCACCGTCAGTGCCAACGGCGACGAGAAGATCGGCGATCTGATGGCCGATGCCATGGACAAAGTCGGCAAGGAAGGCGTCATCACCGTCGACGAAGGCAAGAGCATCGAATCCTCGCTGGAATACACGGAGGGAATGCAGTTCGACAAGGGCTATTTGTCGCCGTATTTCCTCACCAACACGACCACTCTTGAAGCGGTGCTGGAGAACTGTTCGATCCTGCTGCACGAGAAGAAGATTTCGAATCTCGCGGAACTGCTGCCGCTTCTGAACAAGGTGGCCACGTCCGGCAGGCCGCTGCTGATCGTCGCCGAGGACGTTGAGGCCGAGGCGCTGGCCGCCTTGGTGGTCAACAAACTCCGCGGCGTGTTGAACGTCTGCGCCGTGAAGGCCCCGGGCTTCGGCGATCGCCGAAAGGCCATGATGGGCGACCTCGCCGTCGTCACCGGTGGAAAGTTCATCAGCGAGGATTTGGGTCTGAAACTGGAGAACGTCGAGCAGTCCGATTTAGGCTCGGCCAAGCGGGTCGTCGTGGACAAGGACAACACGCTCGTGGTCGAGGGCGCCGGCAAGAGGAAGGACATCGACTCCCGCGCCGATCAAATTCGCAAGCAGATTGATCTCACCACCAGCGACTACGACCGCGAAAAGCTCCAGGAACGCCTGGCAAAACTGACCGGCGGCGTCGCGGTCATCAAGGCCGGCGCCGCCACCGAAACCGAGATGAAGGAACGCAAGGACCTGATCGACGACGCCCTGCACGCCACCAAGGCCGCGGCCGAGGAAGGCATTGTTCCCGGCGGCGGCGTGGCGTTCCTCCGCGCCATCGAGGCCGTCGAAAACGCCAAGTCCAAGGCCAAGGGCGATGAGAAGCTCGGCTTCGACATCGTCGCCGAGGCCTTGCGCTGGCCCACGCGCCAGATCGCCGAAAACGCCGGCGAGGATGGCGAGGTCGTCGTCGACGAGATCCTGAGCAACAAGAATCCGGCCTGGGGCTACGATGCCGCCAACGGCGAATTCGTGGACATGCTCAAGAGCGGCATCATCGATCCGACGAAGGTCGCCCGCACGGCCCTGCTGAACGCCGCCAGCGTCAGCGGTTTGGCGCTGACCACCGAAGTCATGGTGACCGAACTGAAGGAAAAGAAGGGCGAAGAGCCCACCCCGGTGGCGGGAGCGGTGGTGTAATTCCGAAGTCCGCAAGGCTAGAATTGCCGTGGAACGCCGCGAGGGCACGAGGGCAAAGACGGCCTCGTGTCTTCGCTCTGTTTATGGGACTGCGAAGGCCCAAACAGGATACGGAAGCTCGGAATGCCGACGATATTGCGGATTGGACCGTACCGGATTGGTTTTTGGTCCAGGGAAAACGACGAGCCGCCACACGTTCATGTGCGGCGCGATCGTTTCACCGCTAAATTCTGGCTCAACCCGCAAGTGCGGTTGGCCCGATATCGCGGCTTTGCCGCGCATGAACTGAATGATGTCCGCAGGATCATCGAGGACAACCGTGAAGTGTTATTGAGAGCGTGGCATGAAAATTTCGGCAAAAGATAAATATCCGACTGAACCGATCAACGCGAGCGTCAAAGACGGCTTGCTTAGCGTTGGCTTGGCCGATGGGAGAACGATCTCCGCGCCCCTCAAATGGTTTCCCCGACTTTTTCATGGGACGCCGGCCGAGCACGCCAATTTTGAACTTAGTTTTGAAGGCGTTCATTGGCCCGATCTGAATGAGGATATTTCCGTTGAAGGGTTGCTTCAGGGCGAGAAATCCGGCGAATCCAAGAAGTCAATACGGCGTTGGCTTCGATATAGGTCCAAGGGATTGAAAGAGCCGATCTTGGAGTTGCCTCTGCCTCCCGATTTAGCCAAATGGCTTGCACGACATGGCCACAACAAGCCAAGAAAGAAGACCCGTTTTCGGCGCCGGCAGGCCGCCTAACGAAAGTTCCACAAAGAAACACCTCAACAGAGATATTATGTCCTCCGCCAAGCGCGACTATTACGACATCCTGGGCGTTCAGCGGATCGCGGACGACGATGAGATCAAGAAAACGAGTCATTGATAAGAACGCGGAGATCCTTATGCGGTTTTCAATCACGTTTGAACGAGATGAAGATGGAATGTGGGTCAGCACATGTCCATCAATTCCGGGATGCGTCAGCCAGGGACACACGAAACGCGAAGCGATGAAAAACATAAAGAAGGCGATCAAGGTTTGCCTGGAAGTCAGAGCCGAGAGAGGATTGCCATTGACGGTTGAGACGGGTCAGGTTGAGGTCACGATCTGATGGCATCCCTGATTCCGGTCCTGAGTGGTCGAGAAGTCGTTCGGGCTTTCGAAAGGCTCGGGTGGAAGGTGGCACGACAGAAGGGAAGTCACATTGTCATGGTCAAACCGGGTGAGATCGTGACGCTTTCGGTGCCCGATCACCGTGAAGTGGCTCGTGGTACGCTTCGTAGTCTCATTCGTGAAGCGGGCCTGACGGTACCACAGTTTCTAAAGGCAGCAGATTAAAGGGACAACAGTGCCCACCGCCAAGCGCGACTATTACGACATCCTGGGCGTTCAGCGAAACGCTGACGGCGAGGAGATCAAGCGCGCGTATCGCCGGCTGGCGATGAAATTCCATCCCGATCGCGCCAACGGCGACAAGACCGAAGCCGAGGCGCGCTTCAAGGAATGTTCCGAAGCCTATGAAGTCTTATCCGACCAGGGCAAGCGCCGGCGCTACGATCAGTTCGGCCACCAGGGCGTCACCGGCCAGCACGATTTCTCGCACATGGACGTCACGGACATCTTCTCGATGTTCGACGACATTTTCGGCGGGGCTTTGGGCGGGGGGCGCGGCCGGGCGCGGCACAGCGCGCGCGGCTTCGATCTGGAGACCCGGATCGAGTTGAGCCTTCAGGAAGTCGCCGCCGGTGCGGAAAAAACCATCGATTTCGAGAGACAGGACCGTTGCGAGCATTGCGCCGGCAGCGGCGCCAAGCCGGGCACCGCTCCGATCGTCTGCCTTCAATGCGGCGGGCAGGGCCGCGTCGCCCAGCAGGGATTCGGCGGAATGTTCCGCATGGTGGTGGCCTGCCCGAATTGCCGCGGACGCGGGACCGTGATTCGCGAGCATTGCCCCAGTTGCGGCGGAACGGGCCGGCAGCTTCGCAAGCGAACCGTCGTGGTCAAGATTCCCGCCGGCGTCCATGACGGTCAGGCCGTCCGCGTCACCGGCGAGGGCGAGGCCGGTGATACCGGCGCCCCCCCTGGCGATCTGCACGTTTACATCGCCGTCCGGGAGCATCCCATGTTTTCCCGCCACAACAACGATTTGGTTTGCCAGGTTCCGATTTCATTTTCCGAAGCGGCCCTGGGCGCGCGAATCGAGGTTCCCACGCTCAAGGGCCTGGAATCCATGGACGTTCCGGCCGGAACCCAGCACGGCGAGGTCTTCAAGCTCAAGGGCCGGGGACTTCCGGACGTGCGGTCCTACCGCACGGGCGACGAACTCGTGCAGGTCGTCATCGAGGTGCCGAAGAAATTGAACGACCGTCAGAAGACCCTGCTGCGGGAGTTCGCCGCCAGCGAGGACGCCCGTCTTCGGCAGCAACGAAAGGGTTTCTTCGACAAATTGAAGGGCCTGATCAAGGGCGAGGGGACGAAGAGTCAGGATTGATGGCATTTAACAAGGTGATTCATGAGACCCACGCCGACAGAACCCAACGCCGATTTTCCTGGGCCCGAAAGCGCCGACGCGCTTCCTCAGGAGCGCGACGTATTGATTCAGGAACGAGACGCTTTGATTCAGGAGCGCAACGCGCTTCAGCAGGAGCGGGACAACCTGTTTGACCGGCTGGCCCGGACCACCGCCGAATTCCAGAACGCCCGGCGACGCCTCGATGCCGACAAGGACCAGGCCGTTGCCTTTGCCAACGGCGCTCTGATCAAGAGCCTTTTGCCCGTCATCGACAGTTTTGAACGGGCGTTGGCGGTGGACCCGTCCGCCGGGGATGCGGCGGCAATTCTCAAGGGGATGCAGATCGTCCACGATCAATGGATGACGGTTTTGAAGAACCAGTTTGTCGAGACGATTGCTCCGGAGCCGGGCACGCCGTTCGATCCCGCGACCATGCAGGCCGTGATGCACCAGGAAGATGACAAGGCGCCTCCGAATTCGGTGACGCAGTTGCTTCAGAGGGGATATTCGTTGCACGGCCGTACGCTGCGTCCGGCACAGGTGGCCGTCAGCAAACCCCATTAGGCGGATTTTCGCACCCCGTGGATTTGGCTATGCCGACCTATCAGTACAAATGCGAGGCATGCGGTTTTGAGTTTGAGAAGTTTCAGTCGATCAAGGCTCCCGCCGTGAAGAAATGCCCCCAATGCGGGAAGAGCCAGGTGAAGCGATTGATCGGCATGGGCTCGGGAGTGATCTTCAAGGGCGGCGGATTTTACGCCACGGATTATCGCAGCGAGTCCTACAAGTCGGCGGCCAAGGCCGACGCCGGAGGCACATCCGGCTCAAGCCAGGCCAAGCCTGCCGGCGGGGGGGACGGCGATTCGGCGTCGAAACCCTCCGGCGACTCCAAACCCGCGGCCCCGGCCAAGTCCGCCGCCGATGCCAAGAACTCGCCCGCTTCGACATCCAAGGATGCCAAGACGGGAAAGTGAGGGAATTCAAGGCCATGCTCTGCCCCATTTGCAAAAAAAACGTGGCCGAACTGGATGATCCTGGCTCTCCCAACCGGTTCTTTCCCTTTTGCAGCGAGCGATGCAAGCTGATTGACCTGGGCCGTTGGCTGGGCGAGAGATACCGCATTCCCATCAAGCCGGCCGACGAATCTTCCGAACTCCCGCCGCCATCATCCGGCGACGCCCGCGCAGATTCATCGGACAGGCCCTAGAATCCGCCCCTCCTTGGCCAAAATCGAAAATCTCCCGTTGCACGGGATTTTGAACCTGCCTCCCTGCACACTATAATGCCGGACTCATGGGCTAACTTGCTAACCAAGCACGGCCCAGGCATAACGATCGCAATGGAAAGGAGCTTCGGCCGATGGCGGACGAAGGGCAAATTATTCGCGGCATCGATTGGCGTCAGGCATTCCCATTCACCCATATTTTCCGGTCGTTTCGGATTGCCATTCACCTTTCCAAGCTCGCCCTGGGTTTGGCGCTGCTTCTCAGCGTCTATTTCGGCGGGCAGATCATTGACTGCGCCTGGCCCGCCCGCGCCCGGGCCGTCCCCGGCGAAATTGCCGAATATCAGGCCATCGCCAATGGCAACGATCAATCCACCCTCACCGCCTGGCGCGACCAAGCCCAGAAATCCATCGACGAGTCTTACGCGCAAACCCTGATCGGGTACGCGATCGTCGCTAAATCCGAAACTGAATCCCCCGAGGCGTATCACACCCGCGTTTTGGAAGAGGCCCGTAAAGGCCACTTCCTGTCTCAAGTGTGGGACCATATCGGCGACCGTCTGGAAGGTGCGAAGGCCGCCGCCACAAAGCAATACGATGACGCTCTCAAAACCGCGACCGACGACGCCAAGCCCGATCTCCTGCGCAAAAAAAATGCCGCCATCCTCGACGCGTACAATTCCGCCGAGACCGAATGGCAACAGGTCAGGCTCGTCAAGGGCCAGGGT
>JBEKIV010000158.1:0-9337 GCA_050011595.1 Tepidisphaeraceae bacterium | reverse complement strand
TATCTGCTCTTTTATCGTCCGATTCGCGGCGGTATCGAACTGCTGCGCGTGCTCCATGGCGCGAGAAACCTTCGCAAGTCGTTACGAGAGGGGTAATGCGAATCTAATGACGCCGATCAGATTTAGCTCGCGCGAACTGCTTTTCATCCCGGCGCCGGCAGCGCCCCGCCGCCGAGCGTCAGGTCGGGGCCGTTGGCATCGGGCGTAGGCTGAATCGTCACGCCGCGGCGGCCCTGCTCTTTTTCCAGCAGGTCGCCGACCGTCGGCTTCGTGAGCGTTTCGCCTTTCATGATCCGATCCACTTCTGAAGCGTCCAGCGTTTCGTATCGCACCAACGCCTTGGCGATGGCTTCCACGCGGTCCTTGTTGGCTTCGAGCAATCGGCGCGTTTCGTCATAGAGCTTGTCGATCAGGTGCTTGATCTCCTCGTCGATGGCCTTGGCGGTCTCCTCGGAGTAATCGCGGCCGCCGCCAAGCTCGAAATAATTCATCTTCGAATCGTCGTCGCCGTAGAAGACGAAGCCCAGCCGGTCGCTCATGCCCCAGTCCCGGATCATTTTGCGCGCCAGGGCGCTGGCCTGGCGGATGTCGCCGGCCGCCCCGGTGTTGACGTCCCCGGTGAACATTTCCTCGGCGATCCGGCCGCCGAAGCAAACCTTCATGAACGCATAGCACCATTTCTTGGATTGGGACATGCGGTCTTTTTCGGGTAGCGCCATGGTGGCGCCGCCGTAGTTGCCGCGGGGAATGATCGTGACCTTGTGGATGGGGTCGGCATCCTTTTCCAGGTACTGCACGACGGCATGCCCGGCCTCGTGATAGGCGGTGGCGATTTTTTCCTTCTCGTCGATGGCCCGGCTCTTGCGCGCCCGGCCCCAGCGGACCTTGTCGCGCGCCTCTTCCAGGTCGTCCATCTCGATGAATTCCTTGCCCGCCAGCGTCGCCCCCAACGCCGATTCGTTGATGATCGCCGCCAGGTCCGCGCCGCTGAATCCCGGCGTGGCCCGCGCCAATCGCTGCAAGTCCACGTTCGGCCCGAGCTTCACCTTGCGGCTGTGGACTTTGAGGATTTCCAATCGGCCCTTGACGTCCGGCAGCGGGACGTAAATCTGCCGGTCGAACCGGCCCGGCCGAGTCAGCGCCGGGTCGAGAACGTCCACCCGATTGGTGGCGGCGCAGACGATCACCTGGTCGTTGGTGTCGAAGCCGTCCATCTCCACCAGGATGGCATTGAGGGTCTGTTCGCGTTCGTCGTGCCCGCCGCTGGAGAATCCGCTGCCGCGCCGCCGCCCGACCGCGTCAATTTCGTCCAGGAAGATGATGCACGGGCTATTGTCCTTCGCCTGCTTGAAGAGGTCGCGCACGCGGCTGGCGCCCACGCCGACGAACATCTCCACGAAGTCCGAGCCGCTGATGCTGAAGAAGGGGCAATCGGCCTCGCCGGCGATGGCTTTGGCGAGAAGGGTTTTGCCCGTTCCCGGCTCGCCCACCAGCAGCACGCCCCGGGGAATTCTGCCCCCAAGCCGCTGAAATTTCTTCGGGTTCTTCAGGAACTCGACGATCTCCATCACCTCTTCCTTGGCCTCCTCGATTCCCGCCACGTCGTCGAAGGTGATGTTGGTGTGGTCCTTGGCGGTGATTTTGTGCTTGCTCTTGCCGAAGCTGCCCAGCATGCCGCCGGCCCCGGCGCTGTTGCGCAGTTGCCGGAAGACGAAGAACCAGACGAATCCGAAGATCAGCAGCCACGGAACCACTGGCAGCAGGACGTTCATCAGCAGGTTGGACTGGTTCTTGGCGCCCGCCCCGGCATCGCCGCGCTGGCTCATCAACTTGGCCAGATAGACGCCGTTGGAGAAATTGCCTTCGGGGTATTCAACGTTGAAATATTTGCTGTTCGGCGGGGCGCCGGGGAGTTGGACGTTTTCTTTGACCGTGCCTTCGACCTCATTGCCGTCGATGACGAATTTCTCGACGTGGTTGTTGCTCAGCAGGTTCTCAAAATCGGACATGAGAATCGTCTGGGGCTGCGGGCTGGAGTTCCGCAACAGCATGACCAGCATGATGGCCAGGCTGATGAAAAGGACCCAGCCGAACAATCCCCGGCCCACGCGCATGCCGCCGCCGTTGGGGTTGTTGCGGCCGTTCTTACGAAAGGGTCGTTCCGGGGGCTTGGGTTCTGACATATCGTTCCTTACAACTATCCGCAATCCCTGGGCCGCACGCCATTGAGCATCGGCGACAGTTGGCTTGGCGTCGATCCAATCTATGCGTCCATGCCATCATAAGGGCTTGCCCCCCGTTTTTTCCAGCGGTAAACCCGTTACAAACGATTCAAACGGCAAAATCCGGCGAAAAAACCCTACCAGGGGCCTTCCATTTCGTTCACGATCCCCAGCGCCAGCCGTTCCACGGCACTCTCCGCCGCCACGTACTGCCCCTCGCCTAGGTACGGGTAATAGGTGCTCGCCTGCTCGAACCCCACGCGCGAGACCAATATCTTTCCCGTCCGCAGGTCCTTCCACGTGAAGTTCACGGTGATGGAATACTCCTCTTCCTCCGGCGTGGCGGTGTTGGGGTTCAGGTTCAAAGTCGACGGCATGATCGCAACGATTTCCCCTTCCAACACGCTGTCGGCACGCTCGCGCGGCTCAATTTTATACGGCGTGAATTCCTCGATCTTCTTCGCCAGGGCATCGGCCAATTGGAATTCCACGCCGCGATGAAAGTCCCTGGAGGTGAAAATCGGCACCGCGACGCTGTGAATGTCCTGGCGGTAAACCGAACCCCAGTGCCAGCCGCCGTCGTCGCCGGATTGGTAGCCGCAGCCGGAGAGGAGTAGGGCGAGGGAGCACACGAAAATCCGAAATCCGAAATCCGAATGACGAATCAAATCCGAAATCCGAATGGCCGAATGAAGACCATTTCGGATTTCGTCATTCGGATTTGATTCGTCATTCGGATTTCGGATTTCGGATTTCTTCAACATCATCTTCCCCCCGCATCCACGCTGGGTTCGGTGGCCGGGGCATATCCGCTCGCCCGAGGCGGCGGGGCTTCGGCAAGCACCGAAGCCGGCATCCGGCTCAGGTGGTCTCTCGCCTCCCAGGCTTCCGGAGCGTTGGGATAAGTCTGGGCCAGAAAGCGATATTGATACACCGCCCCGTGCAGCTCGCCCGTGCGCTGGTAAAACTCTCCCTGATCCAGCAGCTTCTTCGCGAAAGCGCTGTCGATCTGATCGATCACGGTCTGCACGTTTTCCTCGGCCGCCAGCTCGGGATACAGCTTTTGAATCACCAGCAGCTGCGCCCTGGCGTCGATGATATGGGTGGCGTCGAATTTCACCCCGCGAAACTGCGCCAACGACGAGAACGCCGCCCGAAGTTTTACCTGCGGAACCCGGTCGCTGTTGGGATAGCTTTGGGCATAGAAGTTGTATGCGTCCTCGGCCAGGTCGTAATCGCTGTCGCTGTAATAATAGTCCGCGGTGTAGAGCAATCCCCTTTCCGCCAGGGGAGACCCCGGGGCACGCTGCTGAATGCGCCACATCATCTGCACCGCTTCCGCCGACTCATCCACAATCCGCATCCCTAAAAACGTGTCCTTGTACCCGTTCAAATATGCATTGGCGATGTCGAACTGTTTTTGCAGCGCCGCCTGGAATAGCTTGCTCTCCGGGTATTCATCCATCAGTTCGTCGCAGTAGAAAAAAGATTTGAAGCGGTCGTCCTGCTGGTAGAAAACGTCCACCAGGAGGAATATGCAGCGATCCCTGGCCGGTGATTTTTTGTGGCCCTTTTCCCAGGCGAGAAGGATTTTCTTCGCCGCCTTGGGGTCTTGCTGACGGAGCAATTCCTCGGCCCGATCGAGCATCGGCTCAGGGACTGCCGGCCCCGTGGCCGGCCGAGTGGCTTCCCGCCAGCGGCCCTCCCGAAGCTCCCAGGTATGGCTCTGGGCTCCCCGCGCGGCGTTAGCCGACAAAAGCAACGCCATGATGCAGAGCAGTAGCGGTTTGGCCATGAGGCGGAATTGTAATGGAAGGGTTGACGGTTGCCAGCATCGAGTCGTGGGTCAATCTCGTGTAGCCGGCGAGCTTGCTCGCCGTATTGATCGGGATCTCGCCGCAAAAATAGAAATATTCCAAAATGCAGCATTACCCAGGATCGAGGTAGTTGGTTCCGTGCGGAACCTTTCACGGTTTCCTGATATAATGCCGCTTTCGATGGCCGATCAATTGGGACAGATCGAGCTTAATTCGCCTTCCGCGGCGGAGGGCGCAGCCCTGTCCGCGGCGGTTGACGCGGCCGAGGATCGTCGGCCGAAGCTTGAGGAACCCCCGCCCGTGCGACTGGTGTCAATCGACGATTGCCAGTTATGGGTGCCGGCGGGGCTGGAACGGCAACTGGACGAGTTTTATGCCGGGCTTCTCAATTTCGAGCGGCAAGGCCCCGAGCGCGATGAGGGCCGCTACGAATTAATCTACCGCGCGGAGAATTTCCGGCTGAGGATCGAGGTGCTGGAACGCCCCCTGCCCCGCGAAGATTTCCGGCCTCTGGCGGTCGTCGTGCCTTCGCTCAATGACCTGGCACAGCGGTTGGCCGAGGCCAGGATCGAATACGAACGCCAACGCGGACTGGTCCCGGGCCAGGATAATCTACTGCTCAACGATCCAGCCGGGAATTCGGTGATGATCGGAGAATGCCGGCTCGCGCTATGAGGTCGATCGGCAAAGATTATTGAGCCACCCACGTGTTTCAAGGCAAGCCCGTAATCGGGATCACTGGCGGCATCGGCAGCGGAAAGAGCACCGTCGCGCGGATGTTCGGGGAGTTGGGTTGTCTGGTCATCAGTGCCGACGAACAGGTTCAACAGGTGTACCGGGAGCCGGAGATCGTGCGGCAAATCCGCGCCTGGTGGGGGGATGAGGTGGTGGGGGCGGACGGTCAGGTGGACAGGGCAAAAATCGCCGATATAGTGTTTGGCGACCCCGGTCAGCGGGAAAAGCTGCAAGCCCTGCTCCATCCAAGGGTTGCCGAACTCCGCCAGCGGCGAATGCTGGAGGCCGGCCAGGATCCGCAAGTCCAGGCGATTGTTTGGGATACGCCGCTGCTATTTGAGGCTGGCCTTCGGGGGGGGTGTGATGCTATTGTGTTTGTGGAGTCGCCGCTGGTTCAGCGGCTGGCAAGGCTGGGCCGGAGCCGGGGCTGGGGTGAGCAAGAACTTCGCCGTCGGGAAAAATCGCAATGGCCCCTAGACAAGAAGCGAGAAATATCCGATTATATTGTTGATAACACTGCCGATGCGGATTATGTCCGCGGTCAAGTCAGAGAAACGCTTTCCCGAATTCTCGTAAAACGATTTCCGGAGCAGGCCTGACACGAGTGGTTACGCGATTGGGGCGGATTCATTCGCTTGAGTTTAATGAAATGGAACGCCAGTTGGATCGAACCTTCGATGGAGTCGGAGGGCTAAGTCAATTGATCCCCGACCAGATCGGTTCAACCTCACGCCATCCCGCTAACTTGGGATCGTTCGGCAAAGCCCGAATTTAAGTTCATCATCAGGAGGCCATTCATGGCAAAGACAAGCAGCACCCGTTCACGGAGAACCGGTGGATCGCATCCCTCAACGTCCGCCGATTCCGAGGCGCGCGCCGATTCCGAGGTGCGCGAATCGAAGGAATTGGAAACCGCGGCGGTGGCGGTGGATTCCCCCGCCGAAGCCGTGGACGAACCGCCCCGCAAGGCCGAGGAGCCGGCCGACCAATCGGGCAACGGGCAGCCGACCGTCTCGGAGGACATCGCCAATTTCGACGCCGAGACCAACGCCAAATACGAACAGGTCAAGGGCGGGAAGCTCTATATCAAGGACCTCCAGACGATGGACGTGCACAAGCTGCACGAGATCGCCAAGGAAGAGGGAATCGCCGATTACATCGGACTCAAGAAGCAGGACCTCATCTTCCAGATCCTCCGCGCCCGCATCCGCCAGAACGGCCTGATGTATGGCGAAGGCGTGCTGGAAATCCTTCCCGACGGGTTCGGATTCCTCCGCAGCCCGGAATACAACTATTTGCCCTGCCCGGATGACATCTACATCAGCCCCAGCCAGATTCGCCGATTTGGGCTTCGCAACGGCCACGTCGTTCAGGGGCAGATTCGTCCGCCCAAGGAATCGGAGCGGTATTTCGCTCTTCTGCGCGTTGAGGCCATCAACGGCGAAGACCCCGAACGCATCACCGACACCAGCAATTTCGAGGACCTCACCCCCCTGCATCCCAACCGCCGCCTGATGCTCGAGCACGATCCCAAGGACCTGAACATGCGGATCGTCGATCTGGTCACGCCCATCGGCAAGGGCCAGCGCATGCTGATCGTGGCCCCGCCGCGCACCGGCAAAACCGTCCTCCTGCAAAAAACCGCCAACGCCATTTCCAAGAACCATCCCGAAGTGGTGCTCATCATCCTCCTGATCGACGAGCGGCCCGAAGAGGTCACCGACATGGAGCGCAACACCAAGGCCGAAGTCGTGAGCAGCACCTTCGACGAACCGGCCTCGCGCCACGTCCAGGTCGCCGAAATGGTCATCGAAAAGGCCAAACGCTACGTCGAGTTCGGCAAGGACGTGGTGATTCTTTTGGACAGCATCACCCGCCTGGCCCGCGCGTATAACACCGAGGTCCCGCACAGCGGCAAGATTCTGACCGGCGGCGTCGATGCCAACGCCCTGCAAAAGCCCAAGCGATTCTTCGGCGCCGCCCGAAACATCGAGGAAGGCGGAAGCCTCACCATCCTGGCCACCGCCCTGATCGACACCGGCAGCAAGATGGATGAGGTCATCTTCGAGGAGTTCAAAGGCACCGGCAACGCCGAGTTGCATCTCGACCGCCGACTGGTGGACAAGCGCATTTATCCCTCCATCGACATCAACTCCAGCGGCACTCGCCGCGAAGAGTTATTGCTGGATGCCAAGGAATTGGAATTGGTCTACCGCCTCCGCCGCGTGCTGAGCGACATGAGTCCCGTGGAATCGGTGGAACGCCTCAAGGCCCAATTGGCCAAAGTGCCCAGCAATGCGCAGTTCCTGCTGACGATGAATTTGGATTGAAAGCACGAAGGTATCCAATGAGCGGCGTAAGCTATTTGGTGGATGATGCGGGAAGAAAGACCGGCGTCATCCTCGACCTCCGGAAGCATCGGCGGATATGGGAGGACATCTTCGATCACTTGCTCATAGATTCGCGCCGCAACGAACCGCGATACCCGCTTGAAGAGGTTCGACAGCGCTTGGCTCGCCGGTCTCGCAAGGCCCACGCCAAAGCTCATGGCTGATTATCGCCTTACCTTTGCGCATTCATCCATCAAGGAGTTGGGCCGCCTTGATCCACCGATTGCGCGCCGGGTCATGGCGTCAGTCGAAAAACTTCCGCATGATCCACGTCCACCGGGATGCGTGAAACTCCAGGGAAGCGAAAGTCGATGGCGCATTCGCATCGGAGATTGGCGAGTGGTTTACACGGTTGACGATGGGGCCAGAATCGTTGATATCGTTGCGGTTCGGCACCGAAGCGATGTGTATCGGTGAATTCGGCGAGAGTGGGTGCTCAATGCCGCGATTGACAGCGGCACGGAGCGGGCATGTCCTCAACACATATGGTTGGCGAGGCACTGAGGAAACTTGACCACTATGTCTACCTGTTGGTCGATCCCGATATGGGTCCATTCTATGTCGGGCGGGGAAAAAGGGGGCGCGCTCTGAGTCACCTCCGGGGAGGCGGCGATTCCGCGAAGGCAGAATTTATTCGTCGTCGAACAAGGCAGGGCAAAACGCCTTTCATCGAAATCCTCAGGCATAATTTGACCAAAACCGAGGCCGAAAAAGTTGAATCGGCCGCGATCGACTTAGCTCGCCGCTTGTTGGATCCATGCAGACTGCTGAACAAAGTGCGGGGTTATGACGTCCAACATGGAATCGCGAAACTTGAGGAGGTCGTCGCGTCCTACAGCGCGAAGCCCATCAAAATCAACGCAAGGGCGGTCTTGATTAATATTGCCCGAAGCTATGTCCGTGCCAAATCGACTCAAGAATTGTATGACTACACTCGAAGTGCGTGGAACGCGAATCCGAAGAACCGCAATCTCCATCCTCAACACGCTTTCGCGGTCTTCCAGAGAATTATCCGAGAAGTCTATGAAATTACGGACTGGCACGAAGGAGGCTCCACGATGAGAGGCACCGAGGCAAATGGCCGTCCCAGACCGGAACGCAATCGACAGGAGTTTGTGGGAAAGCTCGCGAATGACAAAATGCGCCGTCATTATATCGGGAGGTCTGTTTTTCACGACCAAATGTCCCCTCGAGGTTCAAATCCCATCAAATACGTGAATTGCTAGCCAACGCCCACGGCGCTGCCGTGGGTTTGTTTTCGCATACAATCCCCGAATATGTGGCAGCGTTTCCCACTGCGGATGCGGCGGGCGTTGGTTTCCGCGCTCGACGAAGCGGCCCGTCACGGGCGCGATGCCGCCGATGCCGAGGATTTGCTTGCCGTCATCGCCGACGATCGCGAAAGCGCCGGAGCCTATCTCCTGGAACAATGCGGCGTGGACATCGGTCGAATTCTCGATCGCGCCCAGCCGGAGATTGGTCCCTTGCCGGGGCAGCGGGCCGACCGGCTGGATCGATCGGCGATTCGAATTCTGCGTTCGGCGTCGAAGGAGGCGACCCGGCTTTGCCACCAGCACGTCGGCACGGAGCACGTCATCGCGGCCCTCGCCCTGGCCGGCGATCTTGAAGTGGGCAAAAAGCTCAATGATGCCGGGATGACGCCCGCCCATGCCGAGGCGGCGATCCGGCGCTGGATCGCCGATGGAATGCCGCGCCGCCGCGGCGGCTGGGGTTGGGCGCCGGTGCAGCCCAGGCTCGTGGCCGCGGCCCTGCGCCCGTTGCAAAAGGCCGCCCGCATTCCCCCGCTCCTTTGGAACATCTACGCTAAAAGAAGTCTCGCCCATCCGCGATTCGTCACCGATCCGTATCCCCTGTACCGCTGGCTGCGCCAGCGCCAGCCCGTCCGCAAGGACCCGTTGGCGCCGGTCTGGGTGCTGACCCGGCACGACGACGTGATGGAAATGCTGCGAAGCCCGCGCTTCCGCAAGGACCCCTTCGCGCCGCAGCGGCTGCCCAGGCTGGTCCGCAAGCAACTCGGCGTGCCCGGCGAGGAAACACGCTCGCAGCCCGAGACGGTTTCGATGCTCTTTCTTGATCCGCCCGCTCACACCCGGGTGCGGGGAGTTTTCTCGCGCGCCTTCACCCCCGCATCGCTGGCCGAACTCCGGCCCAG
>JBEKIV010000157.1:0-9453 GCA_050011595.1 Tepidisphaeraceae bacterium | reverse complement strand
GCCGGCCAGACGCTTGCCAATCTCATGCCGAACGGCCGGGAGATAGCGCACGTCATCCGCGGCGTAACGAAGCTGGGAATCGGTGAGCGGGCGGCGATCCCAGTGAGAGAACGTGAGCCCTTTGCCCAGCTTGGCGCCAACCAGGGCCAGAACCAATTTCGAGAGGGAAAGCGGATATCCAACCCCGGCGAACCCGGCGGCGATTTGGGTGTCGAAGAGATTTGCCGGTGGCTTGCCAAGGGCGCGAAACACCGGTTCGACGTCCTGGAGGCCGGCATGGACAATTTTTTCCACCGAGGGGTCGGTGACCAGTTCCCAGAATGGCCGCAGGTCCAAATCCGCCAAGGGATCGATCAGGGCGATCCGCGTGGACGAAGCCGCCTGGATCAGACACAGTTTTGGCAAGTACGTGAGTTCGCCAATGAACTCGCTGTCGTAGGCGAAGGACCCGCCGCTCTTGAGCGATTGGAGCAGTTCGGCAAGCTCCTCCTGCCGGGTAACAAGCTGTGGCCGATCCCGGCACGCAAGGGCATGATCCTTGTGCCGGGTTTGTTCGTGAGGCAAGGACTGGGAATGGGCCTGTTCGTGACTGAGGGCGCGATGCTGGTATCGAGGCGGCCGCCCTGCGCGGCCCCCACGGTCGGGGTTCCGGCTGGCACTCATGGAGAGTTAGAATATACGAAGCGGGAGGGACAATCTACGTTTGGCGGACGCTTGCCATGGCACGCTTATGGCAACCGGATTGCAGTTTCGGGGGGCTGCAAAAGGCTCAAGAAATCGCCGTATTTGGCCGAAAACAAACCTGTTCCGCGGGACTGGCATCGCATTGGAGCCGGAGATAGAATAATTGCCCGTTTCCGAGGGGCGGAATATGGGAGGGCAACTCGGGCGATTTGGAAGGAGCAACGATGAACCTCACGTACGCCGTTGACCGACTTCTGGAGGTCGGTTGGCTGCCGCAGGACGATTTGGACGTTGAACATTTGCCGGATGGTCGGTCTTTTCCGTCGATTCTGGGAGTGCAGCGGGATTTTGCCCGGGCTGGGCTGGAGTTGTCGATCAAACACAACCTGATTTTTAATTGCTATCGAGCCACCTGGGCGCCGGTGGGCGAGCCGCTGGACCCGGGGCATGCGGCGGATGAACGCCACGGCACGGTGGTCGGCGCCTGTCAACGCGAAGCCGCGGTTTATGCGTTGGCACAGCTCAAAGCGGCACAGATGGAATATCAACTCACTTCGGTTTGAATGCCAATCAAGGGCGACATGCGTCGCCATGAACGGTTGGAAACGAGACCTGTCACGGTCGGCACGAGGCCGACCGTGATGTCTTTTGGGGCTTCGATTTGGCGAAAGGACATGGCGCGGCCATTTTCCGGAAGGCCGTATAAATCGCTCAGACGACGGCGGTGGCTTCCAGAAGATGATTCCACTTGCGCGCCGTTCGATTGCGCCAAGCGCCTTTGTGATAGGCATAGCCGGCGATCAGCGGAAGGGCCAGCGTCGCTTCGCTGTATACCATCTGCTCGAAAGCGGTGTCCACCTTGCCCCAACTGCTGGCTTCCTTGAGCGTGCTGCCGGATAGCGCGCCGTCCCGGACGTCGGCAACGGTGATCTGGATGGCATACTTGTGCATGGGAACTTCCACGCCGAGGATTTCGGCCGCGACGACGACGTCCTGGGCGAAGTTCTTCGGCACCCCGCCGCCGATCATAAGTAGGCCCGTGTCCTTGCTCTTGATCTTGAGTTGGGTCAGTTCGTAAAAGTCCTTGGCGCCGTCGAGGCTGACGGCCGGCTGTCCCGTGGCCAGCCGGGCATGCACGTGAGCGACAAAACCAAAACCGGCCGAACAATCGCTGAAGGCCGGACAGAAAATCGGCACGTCGTGCCTGTAAGCCTCCAGGACGATGCTGTCGGCTTTGCCATGCTTGTCGAGGTATGCGCCCATCTCACGGATGATCTCGCGCGAACTGTAGGGCTTGGGTTCAAGCTCGTCGATGATCTTCTGCATCGTCTCGTCACAGGCGCGCAGTTCGTTCTCATCGATGAGCGTGTCATAAATGCGGTCGATCATCAATTCGCGCAACATGCCGTCGTGCATCCCGCTCTTGAGATAGTCATCGGCGATGTAATGATGGAAGCCCAGGGCCTCGAAGAAGTCCTGGTCGACGATATTGGCGCCGCTGGAGACGATGGCATCGACCATCCTGCTGCGGACCATCTCGGCGAAGATTCTCTTCAGACCGGCGCTGTTGAGCGAGCCGGCGAGGCAAAGAATGATCCCGCAACCGGGGTCTCGCAGCATGCGGTCGTAAATATCGGCCGCGCGGTAGAGATCGCGGGCGGTGTAGGCCATGTGTTGCATGGCATCCACCAACGCAACCGGATTGTGCTGGGTGATGTCGATGTGCTCGATGGTTCGGTTCAAGAGTTCCTGTTTGCTTTGATTAGCCATGAGGATTCCTCAAAGAAGGCGCCGCACTTGAAGCTTCACCATAATTCCACGTCAATTCCGCGACAATGCCACAATGAGAAAAGCCACCGCGGCCTGCTACGGTGTGCTCTATTGGAGCACCCGCCATTGCGGGCCGGGGTGGCTTTTCATTTCCTATTGTGCATGAATGACACGGGCGCGTCAAGTATTTGTTCTCGAAAAGAAAAAAAATAGGATCGGAAGACATGACGAAGGACGACCTTGCCAAGCATCGGCGTTCCCTCTGGCTCAGAAGCGAACGGGCGTTCGGTTTGGAGTCGGTACGGACGCCCCAACCGATTGGGCCGAACCGGATCGAACCCGATCCGCAACCCGCCCCGTCGCAACCGGCCCTGTCGCAATCGGCGTTGGCGACGCAGCTTTTCGCGCCAAATGGAGAGCCGGATTTTATCCCGACGACGGGGGAAGCGTTATCTCGCGAGGAAAAAATCACGCGACTTGCGCAAATGGATGCTGGGGAGGTCAAGCCCTGCATGCGTTGCCGGCTCTGCGAAACACGCAAAAACACGGTGTTCGGCGAAGGAGATCCGGATGCGAAGATTTTTTTTATTGGCGAAGGGCCGGGCGAGACCGAAGACCTTCAGGGCCGGCCGTTCGTCGGCCGGGCCGGCGAGTTGCTCAACAAGATGATCGCGGGCATGGGTTTGCGCCGCCAGCAGGTATTCATCGCCAACATCGTCAAATGCCGGCCGCCGGACAATCGCGTCCCGGCGCTCGACGAGGTTGAGGCTTGCACGCCCTACCTGGTTCGTCAGCTTGAGATTATTCGACCAAAAGTCATCGTGACGCTGGGGCTTCCATCCGCCCGATACATGCTGAACTCGCGTTTGTCGATGGGAAAAATGCGCGGGCAGTGGTATAACTGGCGCGGCATCAAGCTGATGCCGACGTTTCATCCCGCCTTTCTCTTGCGTTCCTACACAGAGGAAAATCGAGCCGCGGTCTGGAGCGATCTGAAACAGGTGATGGCCGAGGTCGGGCTGCCGATTCCCAACCGAGCGAGCGGATGAGCGGTTGTTGGGAAAAAAATATTTTTCCAAAAATGTTTTGCGCGAGACGGGTTGGGGACAAGGTTCGGCGCGGCATCTAGGGATTGTGCAATTGAATTCGCGCGCGATGCACCTGGCGAATTTGTTCATCAGGTTGCTCTTGAAAAATGGATCGACAAATGGGTAATGTGCGCATTAGTGCGTGTGAATAGCGCGCGGCTGAAACAATTGGTGGCCATCACGCATGTCGTTGCTGGGCCGCGCGTTCGCCAGAGTCGTGAATTTGATATTGTAAACCCGTACAACGGCAGGAAGAGAAAATCTCATGGCCGGCGCGCGGAGAAATTAATAGACACTTTTCGCTGAAGAATCGCCATGGTAATTACGCAATCGCTTTCAAGGCGTGAGGCGCCCGCGCGCCGCGCGCAAGAGCCGGCATTTGATCCTGCGGTGTGGCAACGCATCCTCCAGGAGATCCGAAATCAGCATCCAAGCCTCAACCGGGTCTGGTTCGATCAGCTGATCCCCCGGCAGATCACCAACGGGGTCATCCAGGTCATTGTCCCCACTCTGGCGCAGCTTAACTTCTGTCAGGGACAGTGCCAGACGCCCTTTTCGATTGCGGCCCAGCAGATCATCGGGCGGCTGGTCTCCGTGTCATTCCATTGCGAAGGCCTCGGCCGAGGCGGGCTTTTCAACGACGCCGACCAGCCATTGCCGCTCAATCCCGATTACACGTTCGAGCAGTTTGTCACCGGCCCGTGCAATCAGCTCGCCCATGCCGCCAGCGTCGCCGTCGCCGAGAACCCGGGCAAGGCGTACAACCCGCTGTTCATTCACGGCGGCGTCGGGTTGGGCAAGACCCATCTCCTACAGGCCGTTTGCCAGAAGGTGCTGGAACGCCAAGGGGACTTGCGCATCCTCTATCTCTCCTGCGACAGCTTCGTGAACCAGTTCATCACGACGGTGGAGCACGGCGACATGCAACAGTTCCGCTTCCGCTATCGCCACGTCGATCTGCTGGTAATCGACGACATCCATTTCCTCAGCAAGCACGATCGCACGCAGGAGGAATTCTTCCATACGTTCAACACGCTCTATCAGCAGCAGAAACAGATCATCCTCAGCGCCGATTGCCCGCCGAGCGAAATCCCCGAATTGGAAGAGCGGCTCGTCAGCCGGTTCAACTGGGGCCTGGTCGCCCGCATTGAAAAACCCTGCTTTGAAACCCGCATCGCGATCCTGCAAAAGAAGGCCCGTGTGCGCGGCTTGACATTGCCCGACGACGTGGTGTCCTACATCGCCTCGAAAGTCGAAAACAACACGCGCGAGCTGGAAGGCGCCATCACCCGGATTCAGGGAATGAGCCTGCTTCAGGCCGGCCGGATCGATCTGGACCTGGCCAAGAGCGCCCTGGGCGATTCCACCGGCCCCGAGCAGAAACGCATCACCATCCAGCAGATTTACGATGCCGTGACGAAATACTACGGCGTCCGCCTGGCTGACATCCAAAGCAAGAAGCGGCACAAGAGCATCGCATTCCCCCGGCAGGTGTGCATGTACCTCGCCCGCCGATTCACCAGTTTCAGCCTGGCCGAGATCGGCCTCTATTTCGGCGGCCGCGACCACACCACGGTCCTTCACGCCGTCCGCACCATCGAAAGCGATTGCAACGACGACAAGACCGTCGCGGACCAGCTCAACCAGATCCAAGGGCAATTGACGGCGTAGAAATTCCTCCTGCCCGGCAACGGTTCTGTCGCGGGTGGGTTCATCTCCTCGCAATCCGCGCGCGCATCCCTAAAATCCTCGGCTCATGGCATGGGCAATCGCATATTCCGACAAGGTCCGGGAAGCGCTGAAAAAACCCGCGAACGTCGGAATCGATGTATTAGTGATTCTCAGCGTCGCGGGGTTGATCGTTGCCGTCGCGTCGATTCTCGGACATGCCGCCGCGCCGCGCACCTCGGGTGTGGTAATTGATCTGTCCTTTTGGGCGCTGCCCAAGTACGCCTTTTTCAGCCTTAGCCGCGCGGTCATCGCATACGGTTTTTCGCTGGTGTTCACCCTGGTCTACGGGACGATCATCGCCCACAGCCGGACGGCCGAAAAGTTCATGCTCCCACTCCTCGACGTGCTTCAGTCTCTTCCCGTGCTGTCGTTTCTTCCCGGACTGGTATCGCTGTTCGTTCACTTGTTTCCCACCAGTTGGCTCGGGCTGGAGATCGCCTGCGTCATCATGATCTTCACCGCGCAGGCGTGGAACATGACCTTCAGCTATTACGGAAGCGTCCGCTCGATCCCCGATGCCTTGCGTGAAGCCGCCGCGATGCAGCGCCTCAGCGGCTGGCAGATTTTCCGCTACCTCGAATTGCCGGCCTCCATGATCGGCCTGGTCTGGAATTCGATGATGTCCATGGCCGGCGGCTGGTTCATCATCACCGTCAACGAGGCTTTCACGCTCAATAACGTGGACTATCGGCTACCGGGACTTGGCTCCTACATGAACCAGGCCCAGATCGATTGGAACGTTCCCGCCATGATTGCCGGCGTCATCGCCATGATCCTATTGATCGTGCTGTGCGATCAACTCGTGTGGCGGCCGATCGTTGCTTGGAGCGAGCGATTCAAACTCGAGGAAACGACCGCATCCGAGCAGCCCCATTCCTGGGTGTTGCAATTGCTGCGGCGATCGCGGCTGCTGAATTTCATCGAGCTCCGCTGGAAGCGCCGCCACGACAGCGACGCAGGCTCGCCGAGGAAACGGACTGGCGCCAGCCCGGCGGCAGCCAACGCGATGCGCTGGTGGCGCACAGTGGTGAAGTGGCTTGTGATCGTCGGGATGTTCGCGCTGGCCGCATGGGGAGCGGTAAAGCTGGCGGACCTGCTCTTGCAACTTCCCATTCACGAGACGAGCGAGCACAAGGGATGGACCACTGTTCTTTGGGCATTGCTTCTGTCATTTGGCAGGACCGCCACGGCCGTTGCCATCGGCGCAGCGTGGACCCTTCCCGCCGGAATATTAATTGGCCTTTCTCCCCGATGGTCCAATCGGCTCCAGCCGGTCGTTCAGATCCTTGCCAGTTTCCCGGCCCCGATGATCTATCTGACGCTTTGTGTGCTCATGGCCAAACTGGGAATCCCTTTCACGTTAGGAGCGATCGTCCTGATGCTGCTGGGAACGATGTGGTATACGCTGTTTAACGTGATCGCCGGAGCCATGGCCATCCCAAGCGATCTTCGCGAAGCCGGACGCGTCTATCATATGAGCATTTGGCAACGCTGGACTCGGCTTTATGTCCCGGCCGTTTTTCCGTTTCTGGCGACCGGTCTGATCACGGCGGCGGGCGGGGCGTGGAACGCCACGATTGTCGCGGAAGAAATATCAGTAGTAAGCAAGGCCGGAAACATTACATACTATGCCTTCGGCCTGGGATCGATGATCGACGACGCGACCGCCAACGGCCATTTCGAATTGCTGGCCGCCTGCGTCGCCACCATGGCCCTGGCGGTCGTCCTGATCAATCGCCTTTTCTGGAAACGAATCTACCGAATTGCCGAAGCACGCTATAGTCTCAATGTATAATAAGCGGGCATGAAACGAAGGCATTAGACAACCGGTCGGACATGGAAAACGGCTCTCCTATCGCGGAAGTAATAGACGTCTCGATGGTCTTCGCTGACTCCGAGGGCGGCAATCGCCTGCTGGTGCTGGATAAGATCTCCCTGGCTGTTCGCACAGGTGAAGTGCTTGCCATCCTCGGCCCAAGCGGCGGGGGAAAAAGCACGCTGCTGCGAATCATGATCGGCCTGCTCGCGCCCACCAGCGGGCAGGTCCTGGCCCATGGCCAGCCGCTGCACGGCATTCATCCCGGCGTCTCGCTGGTTTTCCAGAATTTCGCCCTGTTTCCGTGGCTGACGGTCAATGATAACGTCCGATTGGCGATGAATGGGCTCAATCTGGGACCCGCCGAAGCCAAGGACCGCATCGGCCGCTGCATTGACGTGGTCGGACTTGAAGGCTTCGAGAACGCGTATCCCAAGGAACTCTCGGGCGGAATGAAACAAAGGGTGGGGATTGCCCGGGCGCTGGCGCGCGCTCCGGAACTGCTTTGCATGGACGAACCCTGCAGCGCCCTGGACGTTTTCACCGCCGAGAGCCTTCGCAGCGAAATCTACCGCATGTGGTCCGGCGGCGAAAGCAAGTTGCCCTTCCAGCCCAAGAGCGTCGTGATCATCACACACCACATCGAGGAGGCGGTGTTTCTGGCCGATCGGATTATCGTCATGGGCACTCGCCCGGGGCGAATCCGCACCATCATTCAAAACGACGTGCCGCATCCGCGGGAATACAATTCGCCGGCGTTCCTGAAAATGGTCCAGCATCTTCACGATGTCATCACCAACGAGCAGATGCCCGATCTGCCCAAGGCTCCCGCCACCGAGCCGGCGGCCGTCGGCGGATTGCCGGAGCCTTCGCCCATTCCCGCCGTCAATATCGGGCATATCTTCGGACTCATGGAGATCGTCCGCGATCACGGCAGCCAGATCGACGTCTTCAAGCTCGATCAACTCACGGAATACGATTTCGGACACACGATCGCGGTCGTCAAGGCGGGCGAACTGCTCGGCCTGCTCGATACTCCGAAAAACCAAGTCCTTCTGACCGATCTTGGCCGCCGGTTCCTCGATGCCGACGTCAATGGCCGCAAGAGCATGTTCCGCACGCAACTCCTCACCCTCGGCACGTTCCGGTTCGTATTGCAGTTGCTCAAGGAAGCCCACGGGAATCGGCTCAACAAGGAAATCATCGAAGAAGAGCTCTGCATCCGGCTCACCAGCGAGGACGTGGAAAAGGTTTTCAACACCATCGTGGGTTGGGGCCGGTTCGGCGAGTTGTTCGGCTACGACGCCTCGTCCGAGGAACTATCCATCGATCCCGATCCTTCCACCTCATCGAACGAGAATGTCCGCGCGGTCCAGTGATTGGCCGCGAAAATCGCCGCGGATTTTCGGCCAATCGGCGGAGATCGTCGTGAGCATCTCAATCCCGGCCGCCATGCACAGCATCGTATCTTCGCTCTTGACGCCGGTGATGGATGGGTTCCACGCGAACGCCTGGTTTTCCAGCGCGCGAACGCCCGACCCCGGCTCGGCAAACACGTCGCGCCCGGCGTAGCCGGTCGATCCGCCCTGGTGGTGAAGGGCGTATTCACCCTCAAAACCGTTGTCGGCATACGCATTCTCGATCACCTTGAACATCTCGCCCAAAGTTTTTCCCGGCCGGGTCGACAGGTTGACCGCCGCGTCCACGTTGCACACCGCCTGTTGTTTTTTTTTGATTTCCGCCGAAAGCGGCTCAAAGCTCACGAAGCGGGTCATGTTCGAGATCAATCCGCCGAACGACGCGCACGTAACAAGCATGCAATAGTGCGACACACGATTGTCCGTCGGGATGGGATGCCGGAATCGGGCCGCGCGCTGGTCGGCGGCCACGAGCGTCACCACCGGCACCAGGCCGCGGGAACGCACCTCGGCATCGAGCACCGCGGCAATTTCGTGCTCGGTCAGGTTGCGGGAGATCTTCCTGCACGCCGCCTCGATCGCCGCCGACGTTCGCCGGCCCCCTTCGCGATAACGCTGAATTTCGGCTTCAGTCAACGACCATCGCAATTGCGTGAAATCATCCGGCAAGGGCAGTAAACCCGCTCCGAATCGGTCGTGTTCCCCGCCGTCGGCGGTGTCGGCCGCGATCTTTCGGCCGGCGATCAATTCCTTCAGTTTCTTCTGTGCGGCCTTCTGGTCATACCAGGTGTACGTGACGACTTCGATCCCCGTCCCGGCCAACTCCTCCGTGGCAAAGCGCGGGCCTTCGATGGTGTTGGTGAAACAGATGCGCGAATCGCGCGTGGCCAGGATCGCAGCCACGCCGTTGGGCGAGTTGCTTGCGATGTGATTGTCCTTCCCGCCG
>JBEKIV010000156.1:0-9483 GCA_050011595.1 Tepidisphaeraceae bacterium | reverse complement strand
CCATCCGTGGCCTCCTTTGGGTTGGTGTAATAAGCACCATCAGCCTACCAGGAGGCCACGTCTTGCGCTAATGTTGTAAATACATAGCCTGTGCGGAGTTGCGGCTTAACTAAATGGCATTAGGGTCGGGAGTCTTTTACGGTAAAGACTCCCGACCCCTTTGAATTTCTTTGGGGATCGTGCCGTGCTTCGCTGAAACCTGCTCGTAGTTCTGTGCTATCGGCATTCGCCGGCCGAAGCCGAAGGCGCGGCTAGTAACTTTCAGGCCCGGGGCGGCCTGGCGGCGCTTGTATTCGCTCCGGTCGATCAAGCGGATCACCCGCACCACCGTGTCGCGGTCGAATCCCTCGGAAATGATCTCGGCCACGCCTTTTTCCTCCTCGACGTATCGGTAAAGAATCGCGTCCAGAACGTCGTATGGCGGAAGGGAATCCTGGTCCGTCTGGTTCGGGCGAAGCTCGGCGCTGGGGATTTTGTCGATGCTGCTTTGGGGAATCAGCGGCCGGGAAGATTGCTGGTTCATCCAGCGGGCGAGTTGCCAGATGGTGGTTTTGGGAACGTCGCTGATGACGGCCAGGCCGCCGCACATGTCGCCGTAGAGGGTGCAATAGCCGACGGCGATCTCGCTTTTGTTGCCGGTGGTGAGCAGGAGATGGCCGAACTTGTTGCTGAAGGCCATGAGCAGGGCGCCGCGGATGCGGGCCTGGAGGTTTTCCTCGGTGACATCGGCGGGTTTGCCGGCGAAGGCGGGGGCGAGGGTTTTTTCGTAGGCATCGTGAAGATCCTTGATGGGGACGACGTGGAATTCGATGCCGAGGTTTACCGCCAGCGCCCGGGCGTCGGCGAGGGAATGATCGGAGCTGAATCGGCTGGGCATGGCGACGCCGACGACTTGGTCGTTGCCGAGCGCGGCGACGGCCAGGGCGGCGGTGAGGGCGGAGTCGATTCCACCGGACAATCCGACAACGACGCTCTTGAACCCGCATTTGCGGACGTAATCTCGCAGGCCGAGAATCAGGGCGCGATAGATGGATTCGATGCCGTCGCTGGCGCGATTCATGGGTCCGGAAGGCGCGGCGCGCGGCCCGCCGCCAACCGGCACATCAACCACGATCAGGTCCTCTTCAAAATCCTTCGCCTGGGCGATGACGTTGCCGGCCCCGTCGAAGACCGCGCTGTTGCCGTCGAAGATCAGCTCGTCGTTGCCGCCGACCTGGTTGACGTAGATCAGCGGCTGGCCGTATTGGCGCACCTGGGAGGAAAAGAGTTTTAGGCGGAATTCATGTTTGCCGACGACGAAGGGGCTGGCGCTGGTGTTGATCATGAGTTCGGCGCCGGCATCATGAAGATCGGCGATGGGGTTGCGATGATAGAGGCGATGGGGAATCAATCGTTCGTCGTTCCACAAATCCTCGCAGATGGAAAGCCCCCCCACCACGTCGCCGAGCTTCACGAGGTTTTGTTTTTCATTGTCCGGGCCGGGCTCGAAATATCGGCTCTCGTCAAAGACGTCGTAGGTGGGAAGGAGGGTCTTGAAATGCCGGCTGACAATTTGGCCGCCGCGCAGGAGGGCGACGGCATTGTGAAGAGGCCGGCCGACGGGATCGGCATTTCGCTCGGCATATCCGACGATGGCATCGATGTCCCGCACCCGTTCGGCGATGGATTGTAGGCCGCGCAGGTTGTCGTCGATGAACTGCGGCTTGAGGAGCAAGTCCTTGGGGGGATAGCCGATGATCGACAACTCGGGAAAGACGACAAGCTCGGCGCCCTGCGTCTTGGCGCGGCCGAGAAATTCAATGGCCTTGCGGCAATTGCCGGCGATGTCGCCGACGGTCGGATTCATTTGGGCCAGGGCGATGCGCATGTCAGGCAATTCTAAGCGCTGGCAGCCAATCCGCGAACTGGGCCCAGCAATTCGCCACCGGCCCCGGGTCAAGAAAGTTGACTTTCCAGCCGATCTATGTCAATCCCCTGGAAAGGACGGTACTGATATGCCCACGACCGCCAAGTCAACAGTGGCCGACTCCTACATGGAACTGATTGGGCAGTTTCCTCTTCGTCGGATCAAGACCGCTGCCGACCATACGAAGGCCAAACGGCTGGTTCTTCGCCTATCCAGCCAAAACACTGATCGCGGGACAAGGGAATATTTGGACGTGCTTGTCGATTTGATCGCCAAATACGAGGAGCAGGCGGGGCAGATGATCGATAGTTCCGACCTGTCGGCTGCTGAGCTCGTGAGCCATCGTATTGAGCAGCGCGGAATGTCCGTCAGCGAACTTGCCCGAGAGATCGGCGTCGCTCAATCCAATCTGTCGGAAATGCTGAGCGGCAAACGTGCCTGGAGCAAGACAGCCATTGGCGGTATTGCCAGGAGGCTCAACATCCGTGCGGAGCGCTTCTTTCGATGATCGAACGCTCCCACGATTCCAGCCAATTTCCATATTTTCATGTTTTCATAGGGTTTTCATTTGAGGCGACTATAAGAGTCGGCCACTTTAGAGGGAGTCAGCATGAAACTGGTGTTTGCACTGATCGCCGCGTTCTCGTTGTCTGTGCCGCTGGCCTTGGCGGATGATGCCGGGGGTCCGTACAAGCTGCTGAAAAGCGTGACGGTCGGCGGGGACGGCGGCTGGGATTATCTTTACGTCGATTCCGACACCCGAAACGTTTATGTCTCGCGCGGCAATCGCTTCGACGTCTTCAATGCCGACACTCTCGCTAAAGTTGGCGAAATCCCCGACACCAACGGCTGTCACGGCGTCGCCATCGACCCCGTCTCCGGTCACGGCTTCACCAGCAACGGCCGCGATCCGTCCGTCACCATGTTCGATTCTAAAACGCTGAAGTTGATCCAGAAAATCACCGTCACCGGCCGCCCCGACGGAATTTTCTACGAGCCTTTCACCAAACACATTTTCGTGGAAAGCCATTCCGAACCGAATGAAACCGTCATCAACGCCGCCGACGGAACCGTCGTTGGCACCATCGACCTGGGCGGCGCGCCGGAACAGGGCGCCAGCGACGGCAATGGACACGTGTACGTCAACCTGGAAAGCACTAGCGAGGTGGTGGTGGTCGATCCGGCGGCAATGAAGGTCACGGCGCGCTACAAGCTGGGGGATGGAGAGGGGCCGTCCGGTCTGGGGCTGGATGCCAAGAATCACCGCATTTTTTCCTGCTGCGGCAACGCCAAGATGGTCGTTCTCGATGCCGACAGCGGTAATATTCTGGCGACGCTTCCCACTGGCGAAGGCACGGACGCCGGAACATTTAATCCCGACACGATGGAGGCTTTCAGCTCCAACGGAAATTCCACGCTGACCGTCGTCAAGGAAAACAGCCCGACGGAATTCGTCGTCGAGCAAAACGTCCAAACCAAACCCCGCGCGCGCACCTGCGCTCTGGACGCCAAGACCGGTAACGTCATTCTATGCACCGCGTTGTTTGAGGCCCCCTCCACGGCCCCATCGACGGTCCCCGCCGCCAGCGACAACAACGCCCGCCCCCGCCGACAGCGCCCCCGCGCCGTGCCCGGATCCTTCATGCTCCTCGTGGTCGGAAAATCGTAAAGATCGGATAAGTGCAAGTTGTAAGTGCAAGTTGCAAGTTAAGAAGTGGCTGTATTTCTTAACTTGCAACTTGCACTTGCAACTTGCAACTCGCGCTTGCCACTTCTTAAAAAGGGGCCGGCCCTCGGGTCGGAAAGGTATAAGCACCCGGGGGCCGGTGGGGTTGTTCCAATGGCGTGATCGCCGTTGCGCGGCTTTAGGCAGCCAACGGCTGCGTGGAGAGATAGAGGCCGAGCATGCCGCGGTCGATCTCGTCCATATCAACGAGCCGGCCGGCGACGTCGTATTCGTCCTTGTTAATCTTGGCGACGCGGCTGACGGTCATCCAGCCAACCCATTCATTCTTGGGGCACAAAGCCTTGCCCTGGGAAGCGATGAAGGGGCTGATGCCGGCGTAGGCCGGGAGTTCGAGGCGGAGGCGGATCTGGTTATCGGCTTTGACGTTGGGCTGTGAGGTGCGGATGCGGACGCCGCCCGCGGACAGATCGACGATCCGACCAAAACTCTTTTCCGCCCGCTTGCCGCCATCCCAGCGATCAACGGCGATATCCTGGGTTTCCAGGTCGTGTCTGCGGTGTTCCCGCCGATCGGCGGCCGATTGCAACTCGATGGCTGTTTCAGACTCCCGCTTCGATATGGTGATCCGACTCATAGACGTGCTCTCCTGGGTTATTTCTGGTGTTAGGAAGCATCGGACATATCTACGGGAGACTTTGTTAAAATGGGTATTTTAATTAAGACAGATAATAAATTTTCTGGCGAACAGAGATACCCAATCCTCCAGAGATGCAATTGGGTTTGACAATAGATGTTTAGACAAATAAAGTGGTATTTGAAATGGCTGGAAAGCTGCAAAAGGAGATTGCCAAGAGCGGGCCGTTTGCGTCGCTGGAGGAGGAGGTGATGCTGAATCTTCTGCGGACGGCGGATCGGCTGATGGGCAGCTTTGAGAGCGCCTTGAAGCCTTCGGGTCTGACGCCGACGCAGTACAACGTGCTGCGGATTCTTCGGGGCATGTCACCGCAAGGCATTGCATGCCAGGAGATTGCGCGACGAATGATCACGCGCGACGCCGATTTGACCCGCCTGCTGGATCGCTTGGAATCGCGCGGCCTGGTCCATCGGCAGAGACAGGCGGATGACCGGAGAGTCGTCCACATCACCATCACGCCGGCCGGATTGTCGTTGCTGGCGGAACTGGATGGAGTTGCCCGCGAGACGAACAAGAAAGCTCTGGGTCATTTAGGTTCTGAGCGGCTGAGCCTGCTTGTGAAATTGCTGGAAGAGGCACGCGATCCGGTGGAGTCATCCAAGAATCCTTGACCATTTAGTTGTTACAACATATAATGTGGCGACAATTGAATGGGAGGTTTTATGATCGGCACGATTCGTTCAAATGAGCGGCATCATGGCCAGTTCGGCTGGCTGGACACCCACTGGCATTTCTCCTTTGGGGATTATCACGACCCGAAGAACATGCACTGGGGCGCGCTGCGGGTGTTCAACGATGACACGATCCAAGGCGGCGGCGGGTTCGATTTCCATCCCCACCAGGACATGGAGATCGTCACCGTGGTCTACAAGGGGGAGCTTCGGCATCAGGACGACCTCGGGAATGCCGGCATCATTCATCCCAGCGAAGTGCAGGTGATGTCGGCCGGCCGGGGAATCACGCACGCCGAGCACAACAATTCCCCCACCGAGCCGGTGCGGCTGCTTCAGATTTGGATCATCCCCCGGCACAAGGGGAACGTCCCGCGTTGGGAGCAGAAGCAGTTCGACCCGGGGGCGAGGGCTGGAAAGCTGTTGCCGGTAGTTTCCGCGGGCCAGTTCCCCGGGACGTTGCGGATCGACCAGGACGCGGCGATTTATCTCTCGACATTATCGGCCGGCAATCAGGTGGAGCACGAACTGGCCACGGGACGCAAGGGGTATTTGTTTGTGGTGGATGGGAAGATCGAGTTGAACGGCAAGCCGCTGGCGGCGGGCGATCAGGCCAGGATCGACCACGAAAGTCGATTAACCGTCGTTGCCAAGAATGATGCGGAGTTGATACTGTTGGATTTGCCGTAGATTAGAAACCCGAGATGGGAAACCCGAAATCCGAAATTCGAAGCGGTCTTCATTCGTCATTCGGATTTCGGATTTGATTCGTCATTTGGATTTCGTCATTCGGATTTTTACAAGGAGCTCTCATGACCCGATCATTGTCCCTTTGGGGCGGATTCACTCTGGCATTGGCATTCCTGTTTTCGTCCGCGGCATTCGCGGACGACTTGAAGGCCGACCCCGTTCACTCGTTCGTCGTATTCGACGTCCATCATCTGGGCGCGGGGTACGTTTACGGGACGTTTGGCGGGCCGACCGGGACCATCGGGTATGACAGCACCGATTTGACCAAGACGAGCTTGGACCTGAGCGTGGACACGGCCAGCCTCCAGACGCGCAACGAGAACCGGGACAAGGACCTCAAAGGTCCGGATTACTTCGACGTCAAGCAGTTCCCGGCGATGACGTTCAAGAGCACGGGCGTGACGAAAACGGGGGATCAGACGATCGCGGTCACCGGCGATTTGACGGTGCGCGGAGTGACCAAGTCGATCACGGTGCCGATCGAAATCACGGGCACGGGCACGATGATGGGCCACACACGCACGGGATTCCGGGCGGATTTCAAGATCGATCGCCGCGATTACGGAATGGTCATCCACCCCGAACCGATGATCGGCAACGAGGTTCACATCATCGTGGCGATTGAAGCCGTCCAGCAATAACACGAAGATCGGCCATGCCGTATACGCCGATGCAAATGCTCTGCGGCCTGGTTCTGCCGGCGGCGCTGGTGGGACTGGGCGCGGCGCTGGCGTGGAGGCTGTTTACCGATGCGCGCTGGGTCTTTGGCCCTCTGGTGGCCGGCGGCTTCGGCATCGCTTATTGGAACCTGGAGCCGAAGATCGGCTGGCCGCCGAACGCCAACGTCCTTTACCTGCTGTTCTACTTCGCGCTGGCCGCGGGAATCTTGGCAAAGGCGGATGCGCTGTTTCGACCGCCGTTGGGGTTGCGGATCGTGGTGCTGGTGATTCTATGGCGGCTGGCGGTTCGGCTGCTGCTCATCCGGCAGACGCCGAATCTGATCTCCGCCTCCGGCCTGGAATTGTGGATCGACGTTTCGACGCTGGTCACGTTGATCTGGTGGCTGGCGTTTGAAGGACTGGCGGAGCTCTGGCCGGGAGCAACGGTTCCCCTGCTTCTGGGTGCGATGGCCGGGGCGAGCGCGATAGTTCTGACATTGGGATGGCACATCATAAGCTCCGGGGCGTTGGCCGGGGCGCTGGCCGGGATGTGCCTCGCCGGGGCCGTGCTGGGAGCGTGCAATTCGCGAATATCCTTTTCGCGCGGGTTTAGCCAGACCATCGTGCTGATTTTGCAATTGATCCTCGTCCACGGCTATTTTTATACGGACGATGCGCTCACGGGCCGGCAACAGATTTGGATTGGGCTATTGCTTGGATCGCCGCTGCTGGCGTTCATCGGGGAAACGGCGTTTTTGCGGCGGCAACGGCCGGCGTGGCGGCTGGCGGCGAGACTGGCGCCGGCGCTGATTGTTCTGGCGGCGGTTTGTGCCGCGACGGTGCGGGATTACCTCCACGCCGAACAGGCCGGCCCGGCAATGCAGGACCAATCGCGCGCGGTCGGTGACCTTCCATACAAACCGTTGTCAAAACTCCAAACCTCAACGTCCTAGGCAAATTGGCCGATGAATTTCCCCGGCGGAGTTTCGATTGGGAAGTCCGCGATCACTTCGTGCGCCCGATGAGGGACGATATGAGACACCATAGAACCATTCTTCTGCTCTTCCTTTTCCTGGCCGGCTGCGAGTCGGAGGAGACCATAGCGTTCGACGCGGTCCCGCTGGGCATCCGCACCGTTCAGCAGGAATCCTCGCCGCGCGTTCGCGAAGACGGGATGGAACTTACCTGCTCCTTCGCCACGCAGGGTCTGGCGGGTCAGGACCTGGACATTTCCTGTTATGACGACCAGCAGCGATTCCTGGGCGTTACGCAGGTTCGCCCGCCGCAGGACGGATCGCACATGACCGATGTCAAGGTCTTCATCCCCCAGAGCAGAATCTACAACCTGGCCGACAAACTCGAGCTCAATCTCTACGCCACCCCCGCGGGCGACCGGTCGCAGTACCTTACCAAGGCGCGCTGGACCCTGACCACCGAATATCACGGCGTGCGCGTCGTCTGGATGCTCAAGCAATTCGAGGAGGGCGTCGACCTGGCTAATGGAGAGCACGGCATCCGTCTGACGATGCAGCTCAAAGTGGCCGGCTACCTGAATCATCCGCTGTCATGTGCCGCCGTTGTGCGCAACGCCGACCTGTCCGACCTCACGGCCGCGCAGGGCGGGCCGATCGTGATTGATGCGGGGGGGCTCAATGTGATTTACGACGACAGCGTATGGGAGAACCTGGTGATCGGCATTCCCTACAGCCGGCTGGCCGCCCTGCCGCCGACCACGGAAATCGCAATCACCCCGTCGATCAAGGATGGCGACACGCTGATCGTCGGCAACGTTCACGCCAGCGCCTTCGCGGGCGGCACGCTACAGGAATTGCAGGACGCGGCGGAGAAGGACGTGGCCGCTTACGACCAGAAAATCGACGATCTGCAAAAGCGGATCGATGAACTGAACAAGGAGCGCGAGCAATGAATCGCGCGGTACTGGCCGTCATTCTTGTCGCCATGCTCGCCTCGGCGGCGCTGGCCGGGCCGGAGGATCATATCGTCGTGCCTCCGCCGGACACGGTTCATACGTATTCGCATGAGGGGTACAACGTTCACATCTACGTGAATCCCAACTCGACTGCGACGGATGACAACCGCACGGTGCTGCTGCTGGGCACGGCCTCCGGGCCGGGGGAGGTGCTGGCCGACACGAACTTGGTGAACCCCAAGACCCACATGCCGTACGACGTGATTATCGGCCTGGGGTCCGACTCCAAGCTGGGCGAGTTCGCCCGGGTCATCTGCGCCGATCACTTTGACGCCGACGTGAACGCCAAGGCCCTGCGCGAAGCGATCCAAGACCAGTTCGGCGGCAGCTTGCATGCCGCGTTGCTCGACACGCACAGCAACGGCAACACCCTGGGCGTAACCGCGATGCTGGCCAGCGGCGACGATGCCCCGTTCACCGGCGTGCACGAAATGCACGCGATGGGCCCTGACATCGGCTACGGCGGCCACTACTTCAACGCCGATAACCTGGCGAAAATCCACGGCGCGGGCGTGGAAATTTACGTCTACGTCAATCGCGGCGACTTCGTGCCGACGCTCGGATACGCCAGTCAGCAGTTGGTGCAGGCCGTTCGGGACAATCTGCTTGACCCGGAATCCGCCTTCCGCAACGCCGCCAAACGGGCGGTCGACGCGTTCACCGGCCAGCAACAGATCGCCCAGGAGGGGCAGAAATTCCCCGACGTCGTCCATTACCAGGAGTTCGACTCGATCGGCCCGAATTTCGTCCGCAAGGACGGAGAGCTTCACGTCGCCAATCATGAAGTCCGCACCTATCTCTCCCTGCGGCAGGGTTTGACCCCCGACCTGGCGACTGCCCCGGAGATGGATCCCGACCTGCTTCTCGATCAGCAGTGGATGGAAAACGCGATCAAGGACGGCCGCGACGACATCCTGGCCAAGGGCCTGGAAAATCTGGCCAGCAAGCTGTCACTGGCCCAGCTTCATTCCCAGCGGCGGCATGCGATCGCGAACCTGATTGACACGCTGCAACGGGAGCAGACGAAGACCGTCGAGGCGCGGACTCGCCGGCAGATGGAGATCGACGCCGCCAAGGAGCGGGCGCAGCAATGGCAGGGTATGGAATCGGCGCTGGCTGAGCGGCA
>JBEKIV010000155.1:0-9484 GCA_050011595.1 Tepidisphaeraceae bacterium | reverse complement strand
GGATTATCGGTCGGCGCACACTAAAATCAATCAACCGCCAATCAAGGACGAAGCGTGGAATATCGCGTAGAACTGGATGTTTATAACGGCCCGCTCGATCTGCTGCTCTATCTCATCAAGCGCGACGAGCTGGACATCTACGACATTCCCATCTCGCGCATTCTCGATAGCTACGTGGGTTACGTCGAGATGCTGAAGCAAATGCGGCGGGAAAACGGGCTGGACATCAACGTCGCGGGCGATTTCCTGGTGATGGCCGCCACGCTGATGGAGATCAAAAGCGCGATGCTTCTGCCCAAGCCCCCGCCGGTCAGCGGCGAGGATTCCGCCGCGGCCCAGTTGGCCGACCCGCGCTACGAGCTGGTTCAGCAACTCCTGGAATACAAGCGGATCAAGGATTCCGCGGCCCTGCTGGAGAAACGGCAGAAAGAACAGGAGCGGCGTTTTCCCCGCGTTCCGGCCGCGCCGCCCGGCGCCGCCGATGAGCCGCCGCCCATCGACCTCGACGAAGTGCAGATTTGGGACCTTCTGACCGCCTTCAGCCGGCTGATGAAAGAGGTCGGCACCCGCGGACCGAGGATTCACGAGATCATCTACGATGATACGCCGATCGATCTCCACGCCGCGGACATCGAGGACCGGCTGATGCGCGAGGGCAAACTGTCGTTGCGGGCGCTGATCATCGGCCGCAAGAGCCGCAGCGAGATGATCGGGATATTCCTGGCCCTGCTGGAGTTGATCCGGCAGAGGAAAATCCTGGTTTTCCAGGGGGATGACCAGGTGGACATGGAAATCGCCCCGGCGCCCGAGGAACATCGCAGGACCTTCGTGGAGGCAGCGTCGCCCGACCCGGATTCCCCGGAAAACGATGAATTGTAGGATGGGTGTACTCGCCCGCCATCGGCGCTGCTAAAATTCCAAACCATGATCCGACCGGCCACCATCCATGATGTTCCCCGCATTCAGGAGATCATCAACAGCCACGCCGAACTGGGCCGGATGCTTTTCCGGAGCCTGGCGCAGCTCTACGAATCCCTGCGCGATTTCGCGGTGTACGAAATCGATGGCGAGATGATCGACAGCCGGGTGGCGCCGGGACGGGTGGTGGGCTGCACGGCGCTGTCGGTCATCTGGGCCGATCTGGCGGAAGTGCGCTCGCTGGCGGTGGACGAGGAATATCGCGGCCGGGGCATCGGGCGGCAATTGGTGGAATGGGCCGCCGACGAGGCCCGGCGACTGCAAGTCCGCCGGCTGATGAGCCTCACCTACGAACGGGCGTTTTTCGAGAAGCTCGGCTTCGAGATCGTCGCCAAGGACAATCTTCCCTTGAAGGTCTGGAGCGATTGCGTCCGCTGCCCGAAGCGCGACGACTGCGACGAGATCGCCATGGTCCGCGTCCTGCACGACGTTCCCATGATCGTCATGCACCAAGCGCCGCCGACGCCGAGGGGCATCGTGATCCCCGTCCTTCAGGACACCGTCGAGGATTGACGTGGCGCCGCATGTACATGCGGTGCTTCCCGATTGGCAATCGCCAACTGGCAACGCTATAGTCCTCCACCATGATTCACGAAAACCTGTCCCAATCGATCGAAGACCTTTCAGCCCGGATGATTGCCATCCGGGACTCTCTTTGACGTGCCCGCGAAACTTGCCCGCAGAAAAGAACTTGAAACCAAAATGGGCCAAGAGGGCTTCTGGAACAACCAGGATGCCGCCAAGGGCGTCGTCGCCGAGGTCAAGGCCCTGAAGGCGACCATCGAGCCGGTGGAGGCGATGCTGCGCGGCATCGACGACGTGCGGGCGCTCTACCAGTTGGCCCAGGAAGCCGGCGACGCCGAGTCCATGGACGAAGCCGACCGCACGCTGGCCGACCTGGAAAAAAAGGCCGCCAAGGTCGAACTTCAATCGCTTCTGGACGGCAAAAATGATCCGAAGAACTGCTTCGTGCAGATTCACGCCGGCGCGGGCGGCACCGAGGCCCAGGACTGGGCCGAGATGCTCCTGCGCATGTATCTCTACCATTTCCAGCGCCGCGGCTGGGACGTCGCCGAGGTCGATCGCACCTGGGGCGAGCAGGCGGGAATCAAAAATGTCACCCTGCTGGTCAAAGGCGAATACGCCTACGGCTACCTGCGCGCCGAGGCCGGCGTGCATCGGCTGGTCCGGCCCAGCCCGTTCAACGCCCAGAACAAGCGGCAAACCAGCTTCGCCTCCGTCGATGTCGTCCCCGATTTCGAGGAGGACGATTCCGACATGGTAATTCCCGAATCGGACATGGACATCGTCGCCTTCGTTCGCGCCAGCGGACCCGGCGGCCAGAACGTCAACAAGGTCGCCAGCGCCGTCCGCATCACCCACAAGCCCACCGGCATCCAGGTCACCTGCTCCGTCGAACGCAGCCAGCAACAAAACAAACGCCTGGCCCTGGCTCTCCTGAAAGGCCGCCTCGAGCAGATCGACCAGGCCAAGCGCGACGACGAACTGAAGGCCCTGTATGGCGAGAAAGGCTCCATCGCCTGGGGTAACCAGATTCGCAGCTACGTGCTGGACGATCGCCGCGTGAAAGACCACCGCACCAACGTCGAAACGACCAACGTCGAAAGCGTGCTGGACCGCGGGGAACTTGATGCGTTTATCGATGCGGAGTTGCGAAGGAAGAAGAAGGCGAAAGCGGAGAAGAAGTAATCGTCGGCGAACTACGCCACTTCCAATTGCAACCGCTTCAAGTCGGCGTCGGGAAGCTGACGGCGGAGGTTGAGGATTTCAATTCCAACAACGCGATGGTTCGCATCGTAATCGAGCACGATGCCCGGCTTAACTTCCTCGGAATCGGCAACCGGCGATTCGGTCAGCGTGAGATAAGCCGCGTCCACTTCGGGATCATATTCGAGCTTCATAGCCTGCCTCTCAATCTTCGATCAAAGTAGACCGAGACGATTCGCGGCGGTTCGATCGTTCCATTGTACACCACGCAGAGCACTCGGTAATCGTCGAACGAACACGGCTTATTTCGCCAATTTCGCCACCAGCCGCCAGACCAGATGCGGCGAAAGCGGGCGCGGCTGGGTTTTGTTAAAATCGTCCACCAACTTCTCAAATCGCTCGGTATACGGCAGCCGATCGCGCTTGCCGATGTCTTTTCCCAGCAGATCGCGGATGTTTTGCTCGGCATCGGCCGCCACTTCCGGCGACGGGCTGCGGGCCTCGCCGAGCTTCGGCAGCTTGCCGCCTTTCCGCAGGTTCAGGAGATGACGCCAGACCTCGCGGCGCGTCGGCTTGGGCGGGGCATGCTGGGCCGAGTAGAGGTCGTAGAGTTTCTCAAACTGCGGCGTATAGGGAAGATCGTCGGCCGTCCGGCCGACCTCCTGGTATAACCGGACCAGGAGTTCCCGTTTGGCCGGCACCGAGGCCTCCACGCCGGAAAAAAGCATCGTGGGAACGGCCGCATCCTCGGTGGCATTGCCGCCGGCCGATTCCGTCGTCCGATCCAGGAGCAACAGCACGTTTCCAAACGGGTCTTTCACCGCCGCCCGGTATCCGCGCGTGGCCTGCCGCGGCGGCTGGACGAATTTCAACTGAAGCTGCTGACGGCGGTTGTAAAGATCGCGAACGTCGTCCACCAGGTAATAGATTTCCTCGGCCGGCTGTTCGGGATCGGCTCGAAGCACCAGTTCGGTCGCGCCGTCGCCCATGAGAAGGCTGGCCGTTTGGTTGTCCTGCCGGAGCAGTTTCATCCCCAGAACGTCGCGGTAATAGTGGACGGCGCCCGCCAGGGCGGGAACGCGGAGGAGGATTCGGTCGATGCGGAGAAGCATGGGGAGGAAGACTCGAAACCCGAAATCCGAAATCCGAATGACGAATCAAGCTCGAATGACGAATGACCGAATATCTCGCTTCGTCATTGGTTCATTCGGATTTGATTCGTCATTCGGATTTCGGATTTCGGGTTTTCGATTTCGGATTTTTCGTCTTCCTCCTCCGCCAGTTTCTGTTCGCTCTGGCTCGGCTTGTGGTAGCCGCCGCGGAGGACGAAGATTCCGCCGGTCAGGTTCCAGAAAATCTGGGTGAGGCGGATGGACATGGTCAGGGCGAAGGCCTGGCCAACCGTGACGCCCTGGGGTTCCAGGAGCTTGATGGCGAAATATTCCATGACGCCCGCTCCCTGCGGACTGATGGGAATGGCGCTGGCCAGGACGATCACGGGCACGGCCATCCAGTAATAGAACGGGCTGAGATGAAAGCCGAACGCGATGCCGCACAACTGAGCGGCCGTGATGACCACCATGTGAACGGGAAAGCTAACGATCAATGCGCCCAGCACCAAGAGCGGGCGGCGCGCGTAGATGTGCATCGTTTCGATCGCGTTATGCACCTGTTTCTGCAACGGAAGTCTTTTAAGGATGAATTCCAAACCGCTGAGGCGCCGGAGGGCGGGGACGTAAAAGACGATCATCGCGAAGGCCGTCAAGGCGATGATCCCGGCCGAGGCGATGGCCACCTGCCGGCAACGGGGGATGTGCCGTTGCAGCGCCGCCATCGTGCCGCCGAGGATGATCAGGGCGAGCAGCCCGATCACGCGGTCAACGGCGACGGACATGACCGCCCGCGTTCCGTGGTGCGTCTGCTTGCGAACGTAATACGCCTTGAGCAGGTCCCCGCCGGTGGAGCCCAGGGGCATGATCGTGTTGTAAAACATTCCCACCATGTTCAGGACAAAGGTGCGTCCCAGGGTGAGGCGGATGTCCAGCGGCTTGAGCAATTCGTGCCACCGCAGGCTCGTGATGAGGATGGTCAGCGGGAAAATCGCCAGGGCCGCGAAGATGTAACGGATGTTCGCCTCGCGGAGCATCCGCAGCACGCCGATCTGCACGCGAGGATGCGGCACCGTGATCTGGTAATTGGGGAAATCGGAGGCCGGCTCCCACCTGGCGAGCGGCCCGTCGGGTTTGTCGGCCACCAGCAGCCGCCTGGCCTGCTTCAGGTCCGCGGAAAGGTCCACGCCCACGACGAAGTTCACCTTGCCGTTTCCGAAGACGCGGAGGTTGTCGCGGTCCGGCTGGTTGATGACCTCATCGTGGAGCAACACGAGCGGTTGACCCGAAAGGATGACGTGATAGGCGTCGCTGGATTCATCGGCCGCCCAATCCGTCAGGGTCAGGTCTTTGGTGGGCATGTTCTGGCCGGGCAAAAAGGCCCAGACGTGGTCGTGCCAGGACATCTGGCTGATGACCCACCCGATGCCGATGACGGCGATTCCCCAGCGGACGAGGAACCTTCCGAACTTTAAAGCCTGCTTTTCATTCATTTCAGATGCCGGATTCTTACTATCGGCAAGCGCTTGGCAACTGCCGCATCCGTCCTGTATTGTTTGCCCGACATGTTTGGCCAAAAAATAGTGATAGCCGCCCTTGCTCTGTACGCCGCCGTCATGGGCTGCGCCATCTCCATGACGGAATCCTCGACCACGGCCACCTCTCCGGGCGGGCCGGACAGGGCGGCCACCACGGAGCCGCCCGTTTCTGGATTGGTCCATATTTCCAACCAGCGGCCCATCTGCGGCATGGCCATGCAGCTTCAACGCGTCGATTGGGTGGAGGAATACAAGAAGACCATCGACGACATCGCCGCCGACGGCGCCGACACCGTTTCGCTGGTCGTCGATGCCCGCCAGGAAAACGCCGAAAGCACCTGCATGTACGTCGACATGCGAAAAACCATGACCGTCCGGCAATTGTCGGACATTATCGGTCATGCCAAAAGCAAGGGCCTGCGCGTCATCCTCATGCCCATCGTGCTGTTGGATGCCCCCTCCGACAGCAGCGAATGGCGCGGCACCCTCAAGCCCCGCGACTGGCACGATTGGTTCGACAACTACCGCGACATGATCGAGCATTATGCCCGCATCGCCCGGGACAACGGCGTTGACGTGCTGGTCGTCGGTTCGGAACTCGTCAGCTCCGAATCCGAAGAACATCTCGATGAATGGACCCAAACCATCCGCGACGTCCGCAATATCTACAAAGGACAGCTTACCTATTCGTCCAATTGGGACCGGTATTGGAAAGTGCCGTTTTGGAAATACCTCGATTTCATAGGCATGAACAGCTATTGGACGCTCGGCAAGAACCGCGATGCGTCGGTCGATCAGATCAACGACGAATGGCGGAAAATCCAAAAGCGGATGTTTGAATTTCAGGACCAAACGCACAAGCCGGTGATCCTGCTGGAGGCCGGCTGGTGCAGCCTGGCCAACGCCGCCAAGGACCCCTGGGATTACACGCAGGACCAGCTTGCCGCCGACAACGATTTACAGAAAAAATTGTACGAGGCGTTTTTCCAAAGCTGGTGGGGCAAGCCGCAGTTGGCCGGAATGATCTTGTGGGAGATGCACCCCGGCGGCGATCCGAACGGCAAAGGATATACTCCCCAAGGCAAGCCCGCGGAGGACGTGATGCGCCAATGGTTCGCCAAACCGCGGTGGGATATTATGGAGTCACAATGACTCTCAAAGTGATCGTAGAACCTGGCGAAGACCGCTGCTGGTCGTAGCGGCTACACGCGAGCCGAAGCACTGGCGAATATCCGCGAGGCGATCGAAGCCTGGCTTGAGACGGAGCGATCAAAATCTGCTGCTTAGCCGCGTGGCTTGCGACGCGCGCATCTGTAGAACGTACGGCGAACAAGCTCGCCGGCTACACGGGGGAAACCAACTCACCACCCACAATTCAAGGTTCTTCTCAAAATCGCCGAAGTTGCTATACTGACCCGTATGTCCACTCTTCCCGACAGCCAGGCTGAAATAAACCGCTAGGCGCGTTCCAGCGGCGGTCCCGATTCATCGGGACTTCCGCGGCCGCGCCCCTCCCCATTTGACTCCCGGTCCGTTCCATCTAAGTTAGCTCGACCATCGAGGAACCTATTCATGCAAGCCATTGAAACGCGCTATCGCACGCACACCTGTGGACAACTCCGGCAATCCGACGTCGGCAAAACCGTCAAACTTGCCGGCTGGGTTCATTCCTACCGCGATCACGGCGGACTCGTTTTCATCGACCTCCGCGACCGGGAAGGTTTGACGCAACTTGTGTTCGACGCCGACACCTGCGGCCAGGCCCATCACGATGAATCGCGAAAACTTCGCTCCGAATGGGTCGTCAGCGTCGCCGGCGTCGTCGCCGCCCGCGGCAAGGACTTGGTCAACCCCAAACTTCCCACCGGTGAAATCGAAATCCGCGTGAAGGATTTGGAAGTCCTCAGCGTGGCCCAAACGCCGCCGTTTACTCCGGATGAACATGAAACCGTGGCCGAGGACAAGCGGCTGGTCTACCGGTATCTGGACCTTCGGCGCACCGAGATGCAGTTGAACCTGCACACGCGCTATCGCGTGACCCGGATCATGCGGGACTATCTCGGCGATCTGGGGTTCTGGGAGATCGAGACGCCATTTCTCACCAAATCCACGCCCGAGGGGGCCAGGGATTTCATTGTGCCGTCGCGGCTGATGCCGGGGAGTTTTTACGCCTTGCCGCAGTCGCCGCAGCTTTTCAAGCAGCTTTTGATGGTCAGCGGATGCGACAAATACATGCAGATCGTGCGCTGTTTCCGCGATGAGGACCCGCGCGCCGACCGCCAGGCGGAGTTCACCCAACTCGACGTGGAGATGTCCTTCATCGACCGCGAAAACATCATCTCAATCATGGAGGGATTGCTGCGAAAGATTTGGAAGCAAATCCTCGGCAAGGAGATCCCCGATCCGATCCCGCACATGCAATATGACGAGGCGATGGGCAAATACGGCTCGGACCGGCCGGATTTGCGATTCGGGATGCCGCTGCATGACGTGACCGATCTGGGCCAGCAGACGGATTTCGGCGTCTTCAAGAACGCCGCCATGGTGAAAGCGGTCGCCGTTCCCGGCGGCGGGAAACTCAGCCGAAAGGAAACCGACGCTCTGGCCGAATGGGCCAAGGGCTTCGGCGCCAAGGGCCTGGCCGTTACCAAGGTGATCGCCGGCGGCCTGGAGACCGGCGTCGCCAAGTTCCTCGCCCCCATCGCCGCCAAACTGATCGAACGCACCGGCGCCAAAGAGGGCGATCTTCTCTGCTTCGCCGCCGACAAACCGAAGATCGTCCACAAGGTCCTGGGCGAGTTGCGGCTAAAAATGGCCCGCGACCTGAAACTCACTCCGTCAACGGAATTCGCCTGGGTCTGGGTGGTCGATTTCCCCGCCTTCGAGTTCGACGAGGAGGAAAACCGCTTTTCCAGCACGCATCATCCCTTCACCGCGCCGCTGGACGCCGATTTGCCCAAGCTCGATTCGACCGACCGCGCCGCCGTTGAATCCATCAAGAGCAAAGCCTACGACATCGTGGTCAACGGCAGCGAGGTCGGCGGCGGATCGATCCGTATCCATCGCATGGACGTGCAACAGAAGGTTTTTTCGCTCCTGGGCATCGACGAACCGGCCCAGAAGGCCAAGTTCGGGTTCCTTCTGGATGCCCTGCATTTCGGCGCTCCGCCGCACGGCGGCATCGCCTTGGGCCTGGACCGGCTGATCATGATCCTCCGCGGCATCACCAACATCCGCGACGTGATCGCCTTCCCCAAAACCCAAAGCGGCGCCGACCTCATGTGCGGCTCACCCAGCCCGATTGACGAAAAACAGCTACGGGAGGCGAATATCAGAATCGCAACGCCGGTGAAGGCCCAAACGCCGAAGGCGACATGAAATGGATTAACCCCTTTCGCCTTCCCGGCGTAGTCTTTGAATTGCCAGAAGTTGCCAGAGCGAGTCGCGGTCTTTTGCTCGACCGATGTGTTCCTTCACGCGAATCAGATCGGCCAGCCCAATTACCTTTAATTCGATGTCGCCTACTGGATATGTCTCGGCGTTTTTGATCACCGCGTCGTAATCTCCAAGAGGGTCAACCCATCCCAGCAGATCAAGACTTCCGAGCGGCGTATCGAATGTATAGTTGTTTCCGAGCGAGAGGGACCGCGCGTCGATAACAAAGGTGAGGTTCGGCGGCGCTCCCCGCAAAGTCGGTTTCAGCTGCTTCAATGCTTCGGCGAGGCGCTCGAGATTATTCTGCGTGCGCCGATAGCACAAATCGACATCGTAAGTTACGCGAGCACTGCCCATCAGCGATTCCGCCTGCCCGCCAATTACGATAAACTCAACCCCGTGCTTGGCAAAAACTTCGGCGATCTGGTGGAGATCACTTTTGGCCATTCTCGTGCTCTGGCTGGCGGCGCCCGCTTTCTCTCAACGCGATCGCCCCTCGACGGGCCCGATCCCCTTTCAATAACCGTTCTTCCGGCGTCAGCTTCAAATTCTCGCGGATCAGCGACAAATCAACGCCGTTCTCATCCTGTTCGCCGTACCATCGGGGGTCCTTCAGCCGGCGAAGATATTCTTCGGCAGTTATCATAAGTTTATTATAGCTCTTTTCGATCCCGGTGGCGGCAAGCTGCCAATCCG
>JBEKIV010000154.1:0-9579 GCA_050011595.1 Tepidisphaeraceae bacterium | reverse complement strand
CGCTTTGCCTCGAGCAATCCGCCCGTATGTTCGCCGAGGCCGACCGCGCCCTTGGGATGGACATCACGGGGTGCGGCGGGAATGGGCTTGTCCACCGCGCCGCCGACGACCGCCGTCAGCTCTCCATCCACGCCGTCGCCGGCCTCGAATTTCGCCCTCGGATCGGGTGTGGGCCCCAGAGCCGGCCGCGGGGCTTCGTCCGCGCCTTTGAATTTCTGCTCGGCGAGTTCCTCGCGCACGCGCTTGAGACTTTCCAGCATCCGGGGGCTTTCCACCTTGCGGTAGGTCATCGTAAAGGTCCGCACGTAATCCGCCACCGCCAGCGCCATGCGTTTGGTCGCCGGCCAATCCCAGGCGATCCGGCGTATCGCCACGTCCAGGAGAATCAGCGCCAGCAGCCAGGGCACCAGCAAATCCCAGATGGATTGGGGAGAATCGGTGACGGTCAGCCCATCGCGCGTGAACAAATCCGCCGAGGTCACGTCAAACGGCTTGAGCCATCTTCCCCCGGTGCGTTCGGCGATCTGCTTCAGCAGGGCGTCGTTGCTTTGCAGGTCGCGCATCTCCGGCGAGCTGTTGACGGTGGTCCCGGCCAGCAGCGATCCCGTCTTGCCATCCTGGCCGACGTAGCTGAGATAACAAATGTAGCTGCCCGGCGCACCGGCGTCGAAATCCGCCTCGTAGGTTCCCGGCCCGGTTTGCAGTGGACGGATGGGATGCGGCGTCAAATCCGTGCCGCCGGCCAGCGTGCCGGCGATGTTCAGGAAGTTATTGAACGCGTTTCCTTCTTTCGTCGCCCGGATGACGATGTGTCCGCGGTCTCCGTCGGTGGTCATTTCCGTTTCAAAATCGCTTGAAAACGGCGAGCGGGAAACGCCGCGCACCACCTGCGACCAGAATTTCTCGTACAAGTCGCCGCCGACCCAATTGGCGTCCCAACGGTTAAACGCGTCGCCCGTGTAAACGGCCGATTTCCCCAGCCCGGCTTGCCAGGTGGCAAGCACCGGATCGCGCTTCGGCCCGGCGGTCATGGGAACCTCGATCAGCGGATTGTCTTTCCGGCCGGTCAGGTCATATCCATACAACGGCGGCATCGGGCCTGGCGTGATGCCCTTGACCAAATCGCTGCTGGTCGCGGCCAGAACCACCGAAATGCCCTGCGGGTCTTCCTGCACGATGCTGCGCTTCACGACCGTCGCTTCCTTGATGAATATCTGCGGCAGGGGGGCGAGGTTGCCCTCGAACGGGCCGTACGACTTTCCCCCGGTCGTCTTTGCCAATTCCCGAATTCCCGGCGCGACGTTTCCCGGCTGATGCGGATAGACCGTGATCGTCGAAACGCTGATCTTGTTGTCGACCAAGCGCTGGATAGTGCCGCCGGTCGGCATTTGCGGATCGTCGTCGGTGATGATGACGATATGTTTGGCCCGGGCGTTGGACGCCAGCAGGCCCGGATCGGCATCCTTTCCGTCCAACGCCAGCGCGATCGAGTCCTCGAAGCTGGGCATATCGCCCAGTTCCCAATTCCTAATCGCCGCCATCACTTTGCTGCCGTCGCCTTTGATCGCCAGCGGCGAGTCCCACCGGCATCCCGGCCCGTTCGAATAGGCGTAGGTGATGACGCCCACTTCATCCTGCGACGACAGCGCTTCCATGGCCTTGATCGCGCACTGTTCGCCCCAATAATTGCCGTCGGGCGCTTCGGCGGGGTCCATGATGAGCACCAGGGCGCCCTTGGGAATCTGGCGTTGCGCCGGCACTTCCATGGTCACGGGCAATTCCTGCTCGAGGCGCGAGCCTTCCCAGCCCCCCGCCCCGAACGTATCGGGACCCCCGATCATCACCAGCCCGCCGCCGGTGTCGTGCACGTATTCAGCCAGGATCGACTCCTGCACGTCGTTCAGCCCCCCGACGCCCCGCGGCACGTTCGCCAGGATCACCGCATCATACGCCTGAAGCTCGATCGGATTATTCGGAAACTGCTCCGGCGCGATCGAGACGAGGTTGATCTTCTCGTTGGCCAGCGCCTCGCGGAGATATCTCGCCGAATCAACCGAATGGCTCGGATCGGTATTGTCCACCAGCAGCACGCGTCCCTTGCCCTGGACAAACGTGAAGGAATCCGCGGATTTGTTGTCGAGCTGCGACGCCACCGGCGCCGAATTTTCATCGACCGACGCCGTGACGTTGTCGATATTGGCGATCGTCGCGTGGAACTGATGTACGCCGACGCTCTGCGCGGGAAGCTGAATTCGCTCGACGTTCGGCCCGGGTTTCAGGACGATCCGCTGCGTCGTCTGGCCGTCGCGCAGCGGGATCAGCTTGCCGTTGTCCGTCACCGACATCTCGCCTTGCACGTTCTGCTCGTTCTTGTTGTTGATGTACACGTCGATGCTGAACGGCTGCCCCTCCTGGCGGCGGGTGGGGGCGATGAATTTGTCCATCATGACTTCATGCTGGACGTTGTACTGAAGCGGCATGACGTCGATGGGAACGTGCTGGCTGGAGGCGTTGGCCAGAGCGGCGCCCAGATCGCCCGCCGTGGCGTTGCCGTCCCAGATCAGCAGCATCCGATGCAGCGAGCTGTTGCTGAGCGACGCCAGTCCAAGCTGGAGCGCCCCGGCCGCATCCGTGCCGGTTCCAGCGCCGCGGACCGCTCGCGCCTCCAGCGACAAATTGGGGCTGGGGATCGCGTCGATGTACGCATGCTCGTTGAAACTGATCTCCCCAACCCGGTCGCCGTCGCGGCGCGACGGGCTGTTCTGGTTCTTCGTCGCCGTCAGGAGGTAATCATCCAGCGAAGATTGCAGGAATTTCCCGGGAAAATCGCTGACCAACCCGGTGGATTGGCTGATGTCGCGCACGATCATCAACTCGACGTCCGTGTTCTTGCGGACCAATTTGACGTCGCCCAGGATCAGGATCAGCAACAACAGCACGGCCAGGCGGACGCCGATGGCGACCCATTTCCGCGCCGGTCCCAGCCCGTTCAGCGAACGGATTCCCAGAAGAACAATGATCGCCCCCAAGCCCGCGAACAGCCCTAGCGCGGTCCATGGCGAGAACTGATCCAGCCGCAACGTGACGTAGGCGAGGGGAAGGGTGGAACAGATCATTGAGAGACCACCGGAGAAGATTCGAAATTCGAAATTCGAAATTCGAATGACGAATCAAATTCAAAATTCGAAATGACGAAGCGGCCTTTGTTTCGAATTTCGTCATTCGAATTTGATTCGTCATTCGAATTTCGAATTTCGAATTTCATTTCACCTTCCCGCCATCGAATTACAAAGAACTTCTACTGCCCCTGCTGCTCTTGCATCGCGCTGAAATATTCCTTCTCGGCTTCCTGGGCCTCGCGGGGAACGTGGTCCTGATCGATCTCGTCCGGCGCGTCCTTCTGAGCGCTGGCGGCGACGTCGCGCAGCCCGGCCGTCGATTTGCCCGGATCGATCCCGGCTTTGACGTATCGGCTGGCCAGAATCCGGCCGTGCTCGTTGTCCTGGGAGGGATCGAGTTCCTGCTTGAACGTCGCCGGGGCCATGGCAATGCCCATCTTGGCCCCGCCTTTGCCGGGGTTTGGGTTCCAGCCGGGATTCAGGCCGCCGGCCTGACCACCGGAAAGCGTTAGAGCCTGCCCGGTTCCGCCGTGGGCGTCCTGCCCTCCGGAATCGCCGCCGCTGGGCCCGTTCAGCCCCGCCGCCGCGTCCGCCGCCGCCTGGGCCGCGGCATTGGCCGCCGCCTGCATCGCCTGCGCGTCCTTGGCATTCGCCTGCATCTGCTGCATCTGCTGCTGCATCTGCTGCTGCGCCTGGGCCATTCCCTGGTTCGACGACGATCCGGGCTGGCCGCCCGGCTGAGACTGACCGGGACTCGATTGCTGCCCCGGCGACGACTGATGCTGCGATGCCGCTGCCCGCGCCTGGACCATCGCAAGACTCAACTGCTGAGCCGCGTTGGACAACGCCTGCGCCTGCGCCTGGCTGTTCGCCAGCGCCTGCGTCTTGCTCATCATCGACTGAATCTGCCGCTGCTGCTGTTGCGTTGGACCCTGGCCGTTGTTCATCTGCTGCGCCATCTGCCTGGCCATCTGCTGCAACTGCTGCTGCGCCTGCTTGTTCCCTTGCGCCGCCTGCTGCATCGTCGCCGACATCTGCTGCGCCTGCGATTGCGTCGCGCCCATCTGCATCAATTGCTGCGCGATCTTCTGTCCGACCTTCGGATCGTTGGCCGCCTTAGCCAATTCATTGGCCAGGTTCTTCGCCTGATCGACCATCTTCTGCTGCTCGGCCGCGCTCATCTTGTCGAATTTATCCACGGCCGAGGAAATATCGTTGATCGCCGCGTCGAGATTGCCCGCCTTCAGTTCATTCTGCGCCTTGCCCATCGGCGTGGAGTCGTCCTTGGCGCTGGAGATCGCCGACATCTGGTTGCGTTCATCCATCGCGGTCTGGAATTTCTCGTTGCTCTTCATCTCCTCGACCATCGTCTTGTTGTAATCCTGGAGGGCCGAAAGCACGCTGCGATGGTTACGCAATTCATCCCCTTCATCGGTGTGAATCGCCTTGTTGAGATCGTCGGTGGCGCGGCGAATCTGATCGCTGGCGCTGGGCATCGTCGCGGGGGCCAGGATCGTCGGCAGGGCCTGCTTCACGTATTCATCCTGGTGCGGCTGCGCCGCATCGCCGGATTGGCGGTTCTGCGCCTGCGCCGGCTTGGGGAACAGGTGCAACGTCGGCATAAACAGAGCCAGCAACAACGCCAGCAGAAACATTGCCGCCGCCGTCATCACCTGCCGCGGGAGTTTCAGCGGGAAACGCTTGTAAAGGCTCACCTGGTTCGCCGTCCGCTCGGCATCGAGGACCGCCGCCGCCGCGAATGGATCGCTCAATTGCCGCGCATAAAGCGCCGTGCTGTATTTCTCCTTCAAGTCCATGACCTGGTCGATCGTCATCGCCGCCGTCTGGGGCGACGGGCGGCGGAGGAGGCTGTAAACCAACGCGCCGATCACGGTTGCGATAATGCCGATCCCCAGCAGCACGAGCGCATGCGGAATCACCCGGTCCAGCACCCGCTGGCCGATAATGGCCATCGCTATCCCCATGGCCAGGACCGTCCCGGCCCACGCAGCCGCGTCAAGAAAAACCCCAAGCGCCAATTTGTTTCGGATCGTCAGGATGTGATTGTCCAGTCGGCTCATGGGAGTCCCTCAACGATACAATAATTGTACGCTGGCCAAAGGATGCGACAAGCCGGAAGTGGCATCGTCGAAACGGGCTGATGCTCTATAATGGCGGGTGGATGCTTCCGTTGACCACAAAGAGCCTGAAAATCCTGGTATTGCTGGCGGGGGTCTGCGCCGGCGGTGGGGCGGCCGCCCCGGTGAATCCTCCCGTGACCGGCCCGACCACTTCGCCGGATTCCGATGCCGCACAACTCATTGCCGAAACCCAGCGTGCGATTGCGCAATGGGACGCCTTGCCCCAATTGCCCGCCTGCCCGATCAACCAGGTCGTCCGCTTCAGCGAGGAGCAGGGGATTCTGACGGCCGATTGGCCGATCCTGCATAACGGCCCGCTCCAGGCGCGCATCTCCTTGACCGACCTTCCCGGCCATGCCGTTATTAAGTGCATGCTCAGCCATCGCCTGGGCATATTCTCCCCAATGTTCGAGTGTTACGAACTTTCTCGGCCGGCCGCCATTTGCCGGCATCTGCAAATCGTCAACAACATAGCCCATCTCCAGGTCGTGCAGGAAATCGAAAGCGTTGACCGCTTTGAGTCGATTTCACTAATCGAAACGCTGGATGGGTCCGATGCCCCGCCGGTCACTCTGCGCGTCCAGGTTATCCAGGGCACACAACCCCAACTTAGCCTGGTGATGCCGGCCGCCACGCTTCCAGACCTGCGGCGCGATCATCCGTACGAGTTCGAAAAATATCTGCGTCCGCTGTTTCGCCAGTTTGGACAGGATGAAGCCATCTTCGCAGTTGAAGACAAAATCGGCTGGCAGGTGATGGATGACGACTGGCGGCCGCCGCCGGACTTGGCGGCGCGCCTCAAGTCCCTGGTCGCACAACTCAATTCCAACGAATTCGCCCGGCGGCAGTCGGCGCAGGACTCGTTGCGGCGGATCGGCGAGCCGGCGGCGCTGATGCTCCGTTCGGCCGACCGGCGCGACTGGACCCCCGAACAAAACTCCCGCGTCAACAAGCTTCTCGCCGAATTCTTTCCGCTCAGCGACGATCAGGCCGAAAAGCTGGGGCAGGACGTGAATTTTCTTCTGGATTGCCTCACCAGCGACGACCCCGCGCTCCGTGCCGCGACGCTGGTTCATCTGGATCGCCTGCTCGGAAAGAAGATCGAGTGTAATCTCGATCAATCGCCGGCCGACCGGCTAACCGCCGTCGGGGCGCTTCGCCGCCAATTGATCCCCCAGGCAACAACGCGGGATTCGTCCGAGTAACCTCGCATTTTCGAGCCGCTCCGCGCATGATAGGCCCCTTGCGATATGGAAAACAAATCCGATAAATCCCATCTCAGCGCACCCATTCGCCGGACCTTTATCGCCGGCATCTTCGCGTTTCTTCCCCTGGCGGTTACGGCGTTCATCCTCTGGTGGGTGGACGACAAGACCTACAATCTCACCTATTGGTTGTTTCACGTGCACGTTCATTTCCTGGGCGTTCTGCTGACCCTGGCGGTCATCTACGCCGTCGGAATGGTCACCAACAGCCTGTTGGGTAAATACCTGCTGAAAATCGTCGATGCCATCATCATGCGCCTGCCCGGCATCCGCTTGCTCTACCAGGGTTGGAAGCAAATTGCCCTCACGCCGGGGGGGACCGAGGGAACGTTCTCCCGAGTCGTTCTGATTCCCGACGAAACCGGCACGATGAGGCTCATGGGCTTTAGCAGCGGCCGGCTCGTTCAGGCCCTGGAACCGTGCTATTGCGTCTTCATTCCCTCCTCGCCCAACCCGATCACCGGAAGGCTTTATTTCATCCGGGCCGATCGCTGTCAGTTCATACAGATGACCACGGAAGAGGCCTTCAAGGTCATTCTATCCACGGGCAACTACCTTCCCCCCCTGGTGGCGGACAATGCGCCCCCGTTCTGAGCCGCAATTTGCACCGATCGGCAAAATCCGCAATCCGCCGAGGCGCAGCTCTTGCATCTTCGCGGCAATTCGGTAATCTGTTGCTTAGGAAGCCTCACACGAATGCTACAAGGAGGTAGCTCATGAATCTCTCCGGCAATCGAATTTCCAGCGGCATCCTGGCGATTGGAATCGCGGCTGCTGCCCTCGTTTTCGCGACCGGCTGCGGAATGGACAGCCAGAACGTGCTTACCTGGTCCCAGGACGCCAAACGCGAAGGCATTCAGCAATACAACGACGGCCGCTATGCGGAGGCCGCCGGCGCTTTTCGCAACGCCATCCGCCAAAATCCCCAGGACCCTGAAAGTGAGTATTGGCTCGGCCTGTGCTACGAGCAAACTCAATCCTGGCACGAAGCGATCGATGCTTACAAAACGTTCCTACAGTTGATGCCTCCGCCGGGGACGGTTCACTACAGCATCGGCATGCACGACAGCGCGTTTGATCGCCTGGCACACCTCATCGCCAACAACGATCTCACGGGCAGCGAGACCGATCTGGTTGCCCAAACCGCCGCGCAGAGCGCTTCGAGCGAGGATTTCCGCCTCCTTGGCCGCGTGTTGCGCTTCCGCGGCGATGCCGACAATGCATTGGAAAACTATCGCCGCGCCGTGCAAATCGAACCCGAAAACTTCGCGGCTCAGCGCGAGCTGGGGCTTTATCTCGAACAACTTACCCAAAACCAGGAAGCGGGCCAGGTTCTTCGCGACGCCTATCGTCTGAATCAGACGGACGAACAGGTCAACAACGCGCTTCGGCGGATCGGCATGGAGCCGGGTCCGGGCTTGCTTGCGCGACAGCAGCCGGCCGCTCGCCAGATGATGATGCCCCCTTTGCCGAGTGTCGATCCGGGTCTGCCTACGCCCGCGGCTAACAGCGCCGGGCCTTCGCCCGACGTCGCGCCGCCGCGCGATTGAATTCGCGATTTAGGCCTTTAACTTCAACTTGGGAATTTTCTTCAGCACTTCCCCGGGGCGGAGCGTTTGGACCCGCCAGTCGGCAAGGGCCAGTTTCTCGATGTCGTACGACGTGGAGACCCCCAGCGTCGGAAATCCCGCGGCCTTCACCGACTTGATCACGCTGGGGGCGTCTTCCACCACCAGGCAATCCGCCGGTTTCAGCGGCAACTTGATCTTGTCCGAGACCAGCTTCATGCAGAGCAAATACCCTTGCGGGTCCGGCTTGCCCACGGTCACGTCTTCGGCCGCCACGATCACGCCGAAGCAATCGCGCAGCGCCACGCCCTCCAACATCGCCTCGATCTCCTCCCGCAACGCGCCGGAGCAGATCGCCAGCGGATAGTGACGCCACAGCCCGCGAACAAATGCCTCCACGCCCGGCAAAGCCTGATATTTGCGATCCTCGATCAACTCCATCACCACTTCGCTCTTGCGCGTCATCAGCCGCGACAGGTCCTTCGGTTTGATCGCCAACTTCCGATTCGCATACAAATGGCGGAAGGCGCCACGATCGTCAAAGCCGATCAGTTCGCGGTAATACTCCTCCTCCCCAAGCTGGATTCCTTCCGCCTCCAGAACCTTGTGAAAAGCATAGAAATGCAGCGGCTCGCTGTTCACAATCACGCCGTCGAAATCGAAAAGCACCGCTTGAGGCCAATGAGACATCACAGCCAAACCTATCGGTGCCATTTGGCAATGGCAAGTGGCCATCCGATTAGCGCGTTTTACCGGCTGCTCCGATAATGTCCACGTCCGGTAAGATGGCCTATAAACATTCTGGCCAACAGGGCGACGAATTAAATTGGATAAGTTGGGATATATGGATAATATATTTTTCGGATAAAATTGACGGCGAAAAGGAGAATTTTGCGCCATGCGTTGGCGATTCAGTTGTAATAGACTGTAAATAAATGGTTTATGTCAGTTTTTTGAAGTATTACGGATTTCAAGGACCAAACTGATGGGCGTCGATAAATTTGTTGACGACTGACCCTTGCGGCGGGTGATGGCGATGGAGTCGCCAGTCCGCCAACACGGCGATGGGTCGGCCCAAGCTGGAGAGCTTCACATGAGCCAGATCAACAACATTTCCCAAAACATACCTGTGCAGAAGATCGTGGCCAATCCGATTCAAAAGCAGATTCCCGCGGATGCCCCGCCGGTTCGGGCCAGCGACCGCCTGGAGCTTTCCGGCGCCAGCCAGTTGTTGTCGGTCCTGAAGACCAACGACGTGCGCACCGACAAAGTCGCCGCGATTCGCCAGCAGATTCAGGACGGCACTTACGATGCCGACGGCAAAAAGCTCGACGCCGCGGCCGACAAGCTCCTGGACGATCTCAGCCCGTTGTAGATTGTCAGGTGTGATAATCCGCGTTGATCGTCACGTAATCCTTGGACAGATCGCACGTCCACACTGTCGCGGAGGATTTGCCTAGCCGGCAGTTCAGTTCCACGACGACTT
>JBEKIV010000153.1:0-9743 GCA_050011595.1 Tepidisphaeraceae bacterium | reverse complement strand
TGCCGTCGCGCACGACATTTCCGAAAGGTTCGACGCGCAGGTCGTCTCCGCCCAGGCCCTTGACGGTAAAGCCGTAGATGATCTTGGCCTTGCCGCCCAGGGCGCTGGTTTCGCCGGACTGCTGAAGCTGCTTGCCCTTTTCCGCCAGCTCCGCCAATCCGCCGATCAAGGTGCTAAGCCCGCCCAGAATTCCTTCGACGCCGGATTTGCTCTCTTTGTCGCGCATCGGATTTCTCCTTTCATTTGCCGAATGGAACAACCAACTCAATGTCGGGCGCCAGCCCGCGGTGCACGTTATGAAGCAACCCGACAAACAGAATGCCAAATTCGCCTTCGCCGAGGGTCTGATTGATCCGCTGGGCGATGAAGGCATCGCGTTTGGCCAACAAATCGGCGGCGACCGGTTCAAGCGTCTTGCGATCGGCATTGGGACTGACAATCGCCTTGGCCAGTTCGTATTCCGACAGGAGCAACTCGGGGGATTCGGTCCCCAACAGCGTGGCGCCCCGCTCGATCAGCCGTAACAACAGCCGATGGTTGCGGCTCTGGCGGGCGGCCAAATCGCGCACGATCTGCTCTTCCTTGCCGCACAGCGGCAAGCCGTCCTGATACAGCTTGTACCGCGTCAACGAAGGCTCCAGGGTTGCAGCCCACATTTCCACGCGATCCCAGGCGGCGTTGATTACTTGCTGCCGCTGGTGGAAGACTTCCTCGCCCATGCGGCGGCGCACGTCTTGTTCCAATCCGCCCAATTCGGCGGCGGCATGGAGGATCGGCACGTAATACAAGCGCCGCCGTCGGCCGGATGCTTCCGTTTTCTCCTCGCTCAACGCCAAGCTCCTCAAGCGGCCTTCTGGCCTACGGCCTTCTGCCCGATGGCGGCCTCAATGCGTTCCAATCGTTGTTCGATCCCCTTGAGCGTTTCGGGCTCGGACGAAGCCTTGCCGAAAACCGGGTGGTTGACCCACCAATCCATGCCCATGTCGCGCGCCTTGTCGACGCTGCACACGACCAGGCGGATTTGGATGGTCAGCAACTCAATGTCCACGATTTTGACCCGAATGTCGCCGGCGATGACGATGCCCTTGTCCAGCACGCGCTCCAGCAGGTCCGCCAGATTGGTGCTGTTGGTGGAATGGATCATCGGGGTATTCGCCATCGCCATGGGCTGGTCCTTCACAGTAGCGTTCCCAGCGGGCCTAAATCGAGGTTGCAGTCTTCGTCCGCCAAATCGAATTCCGCCTGAAGCCGCTGAATCTCCCGCGACTGGAGCATCAACGTCATGCCCAGCCGCTCGATCTGCTCGACGGTCAGCGAACCGCCGTCCACGCGGCGTGCCGCCTGACGTTCCATCAGCTCGTGCAACAGCTTCAGCAAGGTCACGACCAACTGACCCAGTCCTTTGCGCACGTCGGCCGGATCGATGTCGATCCGCGCGGATTTCCCGGTGGGCGTTTGGGTCATCTTTCGCGCCATCCTTGCCCGCCGCCGCTTGGGGTCACCATGATCTTTCGGGCTGTTTCCACCGAAGCGACCAGGGCGCTGAGATTGATGTAAACCAGGTCGATGCCCGCGACGGAAATGGTGAGTTCGCCCTCGACCACCGCGCCGACGTCCAGGACCCGGTCAAGCGCGTCGCACAGCGTCGCCGTCTGGCGCGAAGACCCATCGGCGACAACCTCCGATAATTCACGGCCCTGGTTCATTGTAATCCCTTCGGCGTTTGCCGAGCGCCTCGATCAGCCAATTTTGCGCGTGCCGCTTATCGGACTTTTTGGTTACGCGACTCTGGCTTTGGCCACCGGTTCAAACAGCAATTCGCTCAGTTGCGACAACCTGGCCAACCCGGTGGGTTCGTCTCGCCGGTAGACCAGCGTTGGCGGCATCTCCGGGAACCGTTGGGTGAACTTTCTCACCAACGCGGCGTCGGACTCGTGCAACGTCCGTTCAAATTCACTGGAGCCGGGCGGAGCAACTTGGTTGAGAATCAACCCGCCGACCTCGATGCCAAGTCGCCGGGCGCCGGCGATCAGGCGGCCGGTTTCCGCCAAGGCCATCTCCGTGGGGATGGTCACGGCGTGCAGGCGGCATTGCCGCGGGTCATGCAGCAGCGCCCGCAGGTTCTTGATGCCGCGCGAAATCCGGACCAACTCGGTCGATACCTTGGGCAGCCGCAGCACCGTGTCGAACTTCAAAATCACGGCGAACACCGCCTGAATCCACTGCTCGATGATCTGGGGCAGCTCCAAAAGCCGAAGAAGGTGCCCCGTGGGCGCCGTGTCCAGAACGAGCAGATCGAACGGTCCGCCCTCCAATTGCTCGCCGATGCGGATGAGGGCCATCACTTCGTCCAAGCCGGGGGGAGCCAAATCCAGCAACCGATACATCGCCTCCTGGTCAAAAGTCAGATCCAGGCCGGGAATGATGGCGGAAAGAAGCAGTTCCAGCTCCTGATGGTAAAGGTGGCGAAGCGCGGCAAACTCGTTCTGGGCATCAAGTTCCAAGGCCCACAGGCGAGGCGTGATCTGCCGGGGTTTGGCCCCCACTTCCAGGCCAAGGCAATCGGCAAGCGAGTGGGCGGGATCGGTGGAAACGATCAAAGTTCCGCGGCCAAGCTTTTGCGAGAGCGTGACCGCCGCGGCGCAGGCCAGGGTGGTCTTGCCCACGCCTCCCTTGCCGGCGAAGAGCCATAACCTCAATTTCGGGGACGGCAGGGGAATGGAACCGGCGGCTTCGAAACGTGCCGTCTTTGTCTGGCCGGCAATCGGCGCCGGCGCGGCCAGCAGCAGCGAGGTTAATTCCATCGCACCGCCCCATAGCCGCCCGACCGCCTGGGCGCCTCGAATCTCCGCGTCGTGCTGCGGAAAGACCCAGGCGTGCAAAGACTGAAGGGCCGGCGGAAGCTGCCGCAGTACCCGATGCTGGCGGGCACGCCAGTCCGCGCACACGCTCCCCTGGTCCATCGGCATGACGCGGTTGATTATCAGTTCCGGATGAGGCACCGACAGCTTCTCCAGCGCCAGCACCAGGTCGGTGGTCTCGGCAACGCTCATGGCTTCGGCGAGCATCACCGGGACAAAGCGGCACTGCCGGGCGTCGGTCATGATTTGGCTCGGTCTGCGCAGGCTTTCGCCCAGCCAGGTCAGGAACAGGTCCAATTCGTCGCCCTGTTTGCGGCGACCGAAGGCGCGCCTCATGAACCGGTGCTTGGCCAGCAGCGCATCCATGGCCCCAAGCCAGCCTTCGAGGAATTGCGGCATTGCCAGCAACCGCAAGGTATGCCCGGTGGGCGCGGTATCCACCAGAATGGCGTCGTAGGCGTTTTCCCCCAGCCACTGCGCCAACTGCACGTAGGCCATCAACTCATCAAGGCCCGGCAACGACAGTCCGAGGAACCGATCGATGTCCTGCCGGTCCAGGAATGTCCCGCGGGCGGCGATGGCCGCGAACTTCGCCCCGTGCTCGGTCATGAAACGGGCGTGCAATTCGGCGGCGTTGATCTCCAACGCGGTGAGGTTGGGCGGCAGCGCCGAGCCGGCGATGCAGTCCATCAGCGAGTGCGCCGGGTCGGTCGACACCGCCAAGAACCTCTTGTCGACTCGGCGCAGAGCCAGCCACACCGCCGACGCCAGCGAAACGGTTGTTTTTCCCACTCCTCCCTTGCCGCCGAAGAGGATCAGCCGAAGCTGCGGCATCGTCAGGAATTCGGGCAGGGAGTTCGCAAGAGTTGCCATGGATTGCCCTCGTCAATGGTCCTTCGGCTCGGCGGCGTCGGTTTCACCGGCGGCGTCGAGCGCGTCAAGCCGGTCCAGGATCTGACGCTCCAAGGATGCGAACTCGGCCTCGGCGAGTTGGCCGGTCTCCAACATCATGTAGGCCTTGCTCAACTGGTCGCTGAGGCGATCGCGCTCGTTGGCGTATTCCTGGTCCACCGCTTGATGGAGTTCCCGAAAAATCCAGACCAATCCCTTGTACGGACTGAGGAGAATGTCGTCGAGCAGGAACATGGATTCAGCAATGCCCTTCCATGGCCATGTTGAGAAGGATGAAATTGTGCGGCGCCCAGGGTCCGTTGAGGTCGATCAGATACCGCTCATCCAGCATGGCGCCCAGGCGGTGAACGCCGCTCTCGAACTGGGCGGCGCCATCGCAAGGGATGAGGCAGGCGGCATTGAGGAGTTGGGCATCATCCTTGGGGACGTTGAAGCAAAACTCCACCACGCCGCCGTCCAAGACTTCCCGCAACAGCGTTTGCTGCCGTTGCCGCTCGCGTTCCAGGGCTTGGGCCACCTGTCTGCCGATCTCGATGGCCGCCTCGCGGGTGTTGGGCATCCGGTCGCGGATCTGCCGCAACCCGGGATTGAGTTCCAGAACGTTCTTGAAGACGTCCTCTTCCTTCCATTTCACGCGCAGGCCCATTTCGACTCGGCCGCGTACCCGCGTCAGTTGGCGCAGCAAGTCGGCTTCGTGAGTTTCGAGGATGAACTGGACTTTCGATTCGTCGGGGAGGACGACGCCGAAACGCAAGGGCAGGACGCCGCGTCCAAACCCAAACGATGCGAGGACTTTCTGGTGCGCCATGAGATTGCGTCGTTCCGGACGCAGGCGGCAAGCTGGGACACGGCTCACCACCGCCGCCAGCGACTGGCGAACGACCGCCCGCACCGGTTGATCGTCGATTCCGGTGATTTGCGCCAGCGGGCCCGCGGCATCCACGATCGCATACAAGTATAGACCGGCCATCGTGTTGTTCTGGTTCGTTTGCATAGGTGCTCCGCGCCCATGGCCCAAGCAGATCATCCCACCAACGTCGGTCTTGGCGGACCCTTCCGCTGCGGGATGGAGTGGGAATGGACGGCGGGCTGCCCGGGCAGGTCCGCCGGCTGCCCGGACAGGTCCACCGATTTCACTTTTCCGCCTTCGGTGGAGATTTGCAGCAAGGAGCGGCAAACCGAACACTTCACCCGCCCGCTGTAGTCGTCGTACGCTTCGTCCAACTCGAACCGATGACCGCAGGCAATGCAATTGATTCTCATGGAACTCCCTTGGCTAACTCGACGCTGCCTGCCGGCACGCGAAGATCAATAGATGAACGTGAGCTTGGAGGCGTCCCGCGCCGCCGCGGCTTCGGGCGGTGCGTCGTCGCCACCCGAGCCGGCGCCCACGAGAGGCGCCTGACCAATCGACCGCAGCAATTCCTGGACCTCCATCTCGATGCGGCGGCAGCGATCCATGCACTTGCGGGCGCGCGTCACCGCCACGCTCTGTTCCTGCTCGCGGCGAAACCGCTCCATCTCCAGGCAGCAAAGCCGCATGTAAATCTCGTGAGGAAACTTCGCGCCGTTCGTGGGGCGTCCGGCGACGCTGCGCAGATTCGCCAGCCGCCGAATCTTACCGGTGTATTGAGCCATGACGTTCCTCGCTTGGGCTGACTGATCCTCAGGCGGCTTTCGCGGAGGCTTCGCCTTCCGCGGCGGAGGCTTCGCCTTCCGCGGTTGCGGGGACGGCAACCCGCGCCGAGGCCAGTTCGCTCATCAAATCCAACAACTGCTGGTCGGACCATCGCAGGGCCGCCCCGCTGCGATGGCCGCACAGAACGTCCAAGCAAACCGCCCGGAAGAAAGCGTCCTGGGCGTCCGGCCGCTCGCCCCGCTGTCCCATCACCCGCGCAATGGAGATGCAGGCGCGAATGGTCGGCGGGTTCTTGCCCGGCCTTTTCTCCCGCGTCGCCCGCACCAAATCGACCACGAACCGGGCGTCTTGGTCGCATAATCCGCTCTTGGCGGCGGTGATGCGCACCTCGGTTTCCCGATCGTAATGGTCCACGTGAATGCTCATCAAGCGGTCGAGCAACGCATCCTGGGTCTTGTGAACTCCCGCATATTCCTCCGGATTGCTGGTCAGAATGATGCGGAAATTCGGATGCACCGGCAGATAGGTGTCGTTGCCGAGCGGCCGTTGCACGATCAGGATTCCCTCCTCCAGCACGCTGAGCAGCGCGTTGTTCGCCTCGGCGCGCGTCCGATTGAATTCGTCGTAGATCAGCGTGTGCCCGAATTGGCAGGCCTTGGTCAGGCGGTTGTCATTCCAGTTCAGGCAAAACCGTTCGTCGATTTTGCGGACCGAGCGGATGTAGTTGTCGACGATCGTGGTCTTGCGATACCCGTTGTCCTTGCCCACCAAGTCGCCGGAGTTGAAATCGTCGTTGCCGTGAATCAACGCCACGGTCCGGCCGAGCTGCGCGGCGATGTGGAAGGCCAAGGTCGTCTTGCCCGTCCCGGCGGGACCGGCCAGGTGAACCGGATAGCCAATCTTGAGGTATTGCAGCGCCCGATCGGTCAGGCTGGATATGGCGGGCGTCACGACAAAATCGGCGCCCGCTTCGGGAATCAGGCTGGCGCGGAATTCGGAGGGAGCAAAATCTTCCGGCACGTCGAGCAGTTCGTTGGACATGTTTAATCCGACTATCGGTTAGGGTTTTCGGCCTTCATTAGATCAAACGCTTTGGTAACGAACCTCACGGAACACGGCGCCGTGGCGCTAAGCGATCTTCCGCGGTCGCGTCACGCCCAGAATGTTCTGGACGAAGCTCCGCTGATTGCCCGCCAATCTCGGCTTCTTCGCCGCCGGCGGATTGATCCGGCCGGCGCTCGCCTTTCGACCGGCCCCGGCGCCGGAGGCGTGTCGCTTCAACTGTTGCACGAACCCTGCCCGCCGACCTCGCGCCGCGGCGTTCTGTTTGCCCTGCCGGTCGCGCACGTCGGCCATGAACCGCCGCAGTTGGGCACGCAACGACTGAACCAACGTATCGATTGACGCGATTTCCCGGCCGCGCATCGACTTCGCCTCTGAGGAGGCGCTTCGCAGGGCGGCGTCGAACCGCATGAGCGCCTCGCGAGCCTCGTGGCGCACCTGGCGGACCCGGCAGGACAGGTCTTTCAGCACGCCGGCACGCTTGGCCGACGCCTGCACCCGGCGCTGACCCCGCGCCACGCACATGGCGCCGATCAGCGGCCGTACCGCGGTCCGCCATGCGCGAACCTGCCGGCCTAATTCCGCCAGCCGTTCATCCCGAACCTTGGCCGACCCCGAGCCGGCTGATTTCGAGGCCGCACCCAGTTCCTCCAACAACCCCTTCACTTGCTTCCTGAGCTGGGCGGTCCATTGCGCCAGGCGACCCACGTTAGATTCTTGCATTGGCTGTGACATGAGCAGACCCCTTGGAATAAATAAACCGTGTATCCTCGTTGAGCATGGCAGACAAAGGGCAGGGCGGGTTCCACTCGGGGGAGCCCGCCCCACCCGCAGCAATCGCTGCCGCCTCGACCTGGGTGCTTAGGCCGGGGTCGCAGCAGAAGCGGTAAGACCAATCGCTTCGGCGTACTTCAGATAGGTCTCGACCGACGCGATCACCACACGCGCTTCGATCGAAAGCAATTCGATGCCGACCAGCGACACCTTGGCGAAAGCATCAATCACGATGCCCTTGTCCAAAATCCGGTCCACAACCTCCGCCAGACTCGAAGAGTCTGTTGACTTGTTGATCTGAGCCATACATGGCTCCTTTCTTGGAAATACTCGGCGACAATCCTCCGCGTGCTACCCTAGCAAGCCGACTTGTCGCTCATGGCCCGACTCATCGGCAACTGAAACGGATTTCTCAATCCGAAAATATGCAAAAATATTATTAGGCGGCAGTCGGCGGAAATTGGAGAAGATCGTCCTCGCCATGGTGAGGCCGCTCACCATTTCAATGCTCGAAGAATTGCAAGTCGGCGCGAGGGTAAGAGACGTAACCGAAAAAGATCATGCGGTTAGAAAAGGGTGGTCGACGGGGCTCGAACCCGCGACCCCAAGGACCACAACCTTGTGCTCTGCCAACTGAGCTACGACCACCGTCTTGAGGTTTGGATTTTGATCTTAGCGTTCCCCCGCCATCCTTCAAGTCGCGCTGTGCGCAAGTCGGGCTGTGCGCGTCCCCGCCATTTGGCTGTTCGATCCTCTAAAGTGCGGAATCGGGATCGATGAATGCCCGCACGCGCTCCAGGATATCGATGAGGAAATCGTCATCTTCCAGCTTGGCCACGAACGACACGCCCCGATCTCGATAATCGAGTGATTTTACCTGATGCGGATAGAGCCAGCCTTCCTGCGGCAGTTTCGCAACCGGAGGGAGCTTCACCATGAGTTGTTGGCCGGCCAATCTTTGCTCGCCATGGTATTTCGTGGTTCCGGGCGCCACGATGGTAAAGCCCGTGGCCTTGGAAAACCGCAGGGTGCTGAGGACCAGCGCGAAATGAGGGCCGGTCAATTCGTGACCGGCCGAGGGGGCCAGATTCAGGTGGATAATGTCACCGCGCTCGGGGTGATACGTTTGCTTGCTCAAATCAGCTCCCTGCCGGCGCGGTCCGGAATCAGGTCGGGCGCGCAAATCGCCGGGGTCACGCCCTTGAGCAATTCCTGTTCTGTCCATTGTTTTCGGATTTTGGCGCGACGGATCGTGATCGTGCCGCCCTTAACCCGCACGTTCAACCGCTCTCCCGCTCTTAGCTTGAGCTGGTCCACGCCCACCTTTGGAATGCGCACTCCGAGGCTATTGCCCCAGCGTGCGACCTTGCTGACCTTTTCAATCGTTCGAACTGCCATGGATGCCTCGGTAAGGATATACTTAGGATACACTCTCATCGGTCATCCGTCCAGTGCGATTAAGGTCCGCTCTTGCTTGGCGCATGGCAAAACCCCGCCGCATCGGCGGGCCGGGCGACGAACAGCCCTCGGCCATTCAGTCCCACCGGATCGAACGTGCAGCCCAGGTTCGCTGCCCGGAAGTGTGATGCCATTTCCTGCGGAGAAATCAGTGCCAGCCGATGGGTCTCCTCCATTCGCCGAACGCCTTCGCGAGTGACCGTCAGATAGTGGAAATTCAGGATCGAAATGTCGCCCTCGCGTTTGGCCACGTTCATCCGGCAAATTTTCAGGTCTGGGCGATCCACCGTCAGCATGTGAATCGATCCCACTTTGTACTCCGTTGGCGAAAGCCACGGCTCGACCATGACGACCCCGTCCGGAGTGAGGTGGTCGCGAAAACACTTCAAGGCGCTTACCACGTCCGCCGACGTGAGCAAATAGCCGATCGAGCTGAACAGACATTGCACGACGTCGTAACGCTTGTGCAACCGGAACGAACGCATGTCAGCCACGTGAAAATTCCCGAGAGGATTTTTGCCCTGGGCGATTTTGACGAAGGCGGCATCGATGTCGATGCCATCGACGCTGAAGTTCGCCGACAGGAATCGCGCGTGCTCGCCGGTTCCGCAGGCGACGTCCAGAATCGTTTTGGCTCCCGGCCTTTCGCGGTTTATGACTTGGCGGACCTTTTCCGCTTCACCGGCGTAGTCTTTGAATGAATAGATGAAGTCGTAAAGATCGGCCGTTGCGGAGAACATAACGCATCCTGTACGGGAGTGAACTTGGAGGATGTATACGCCTCGCGGCCCTGAGCGACAAGCCCGGGAGCGGCAACGGGGCGACACGGGCGCGCCCAAACTTTCGGGCGCCGAAGACCGGCCGGAGGACCGGCCGGCTCACCTTCGAAATTGAGCCGGGCGATTCTTATTACCCGGATTAGACGCGACTACCCGTTTTGAAAATTCCCTAACCCCTTGAAAAAGCATCACCCCCACGTCATGGGTTGTTTAACCAGACAACCAGACGAACGGAGGTGATGCCGCGATGCTAGGCAA
>JBEKIV010000152.1:0-11151 GCA_050011595.1 Tepidisphaeraceae bacterium | reverse complement strand
GACGGCGACGTGGCTGACGTCCATGCCGACGCTGCGGGCGTGGTTGAGGACGATCCGGCCGACGGGGTTGTCCACGATCCGGCTGGCAAACCCGGTGCGCAGGCCCAGGCGGGCCAGGGCATAGGCGACGTTGTATTCGCCGCCGCCGACCCAGACTTCCAGGACATTGGCAAATTCAATCCGCCCGTGCCCCGGTGGCGACAGGCGAATCATGCATTCGCCCAGACTAATCAAATCGAACTTGGTGTCTTTGGAGTTGCGAATGGTGAGCATAGCGGAATCCTAATGACAAATGACCAATGACTAATGACCAATGACATTCTTCACATTCCCGCCTTGAGCGCGTCCAGATGTTTCCCAAAATGCTCGTCGAGAATCTTGGTGTAGAGCGCCTGATTCTCGGCGACGAGTTGCTTGACCTGGGGTCCGAGCTTTGGATCGCAGAGGACGGAACCGAAAGTGCAGTGTACGATCTGTCGGCCGGGATCGCTCAGGCCTTTGCCGGCGGGAACGTCGGACCAAAGGCCGAGATACGCCTTCTCCAAGGCGCGGGCATCGGAGATTTCGTCGGCCGGCTTGGCGGATTGCAGGGTGGCCGAGACGTGATAGGTGGCCCGGTCGGTGTCGTAGCGCGAGCGGGAAAGTTTCACGACTTCGCGGAAGAGTTTGGGATCGACGCGAACGACGGTGCGCAAGGCCTCAAGATAGCTGGTGCCGGCGGTCTTGACGTGGAACAGTCCGGCGGTGGCGCGGGCCAGCGACGGATAAATCGAGAGCTTGTCCGATCCACTGTGGAGGCTGAGCTTGTACGGGCCAAGCTGCCTGGCGATGGCGGCATGGTCGGCGAGGGATTTTTCCAGGGCGGCGACGTCGCCCTTGTAATCGACGCCCTTCTCGAAATCACCGATGAATCGCGGGGCCAGGCTGACGAGCTTCATTCCGGACTTGGCGCACTGATCGGCGATGATGTAATGCTCGGCCAGGGTCGTGGGCTTGGGCGTTTCGTCCACGCTCAACTCGATTTCAAAAGGCTGCTTGAGTTTTTTGGCGGTTTTCTCGATGTGCTTGGCCAATTGAACGGCCATGGCGATGGCCTTGCCATATTTGACGGCGGCGCGGCGGCAAACCGCCGGGGAAAAATCGATCGCCGTGCCCGTCGCCAGCTTGATCTTCTTGCCTTCGTATTGGCCGAGCCAGGCGATTTCGCCGGCGATGGGCTTGAATTTCTCGGCAAGCTGGTCGGGGTTGTAATCATCGGCGTGGGCATCGACTTCGCCGGAGGGGTCGATGGTGAAGAAGACAAACCCGGCCTGCGCGGTGCGTTCGACGTCGGCGGGGGTTTTGAGATGATCGGCATCGGCGCCCTGGATGCCGGTATACCCGGCCTGGCGCAGGCCGGCCTGGGCATCCTCCATCACCTGCTGGGGCGTGCGATTGGTGCGGGTCATCTCGCGGATGGATTGCTGGGCGAAGATGGGGAGGATTCCCGAACCGCAGCGTTTGAGCGCCGCCGCGTGGCCGGGCGTGGCCAGTCCCAGGCGGTCGCCAAATCCAAAACTGGCTTTGGTCCCTAACGTCGTCGGTGCATTTTCGGTTTTCATGTTGGTTCCTTTTATTGAACGACTCCGATGGTAATGAGAATGTTTGCGTAGATCTGAGTTTCGGCGGTGGCGACGATCAGTGCGAGGTCTTCGGTCCGGGCCTGAAGGTTGAATTCGGGTTTTTGGAGCTGGACAAGCTCGCCGCGGAAGCCGGCGTCTTGGCGCAGGATTTTGCGGAATTCCTCCCAGATGGGTGGATCGTGGGCCATGGCGTACAATCCGGAGCGGGCCGGGGCCATGACCTCGACGGTTTCGATGGGAACCAGGCCGCAGATCAGGCGAAGAACGGTGCAGGCATCGACGATGCCGGGGGTGAAATTCGCCCAGACGATTTTCGCCCGCGGATTGGGCTTGGTGCTGCTGGGATAATTGCCGTCGGCAATCAACACCTTGGCCAGATGGCCGGCTGACGCCAAGCCTCCCAGGATTTCGGGATGCAGCAGCTTTGTTCTAAGCATAAATCGTCCGACCGTTCAGGATGGTACTAAGGAGGAACAGGTTAAGGCGAAGCGAGGCGGCTGGCAAATGGCGGAGTGATAGAAATTGTCCGATGTTTTAGCGCTTTGGCCGCTGTGCGATGCCCGCCGAGATTTCCGGGGGGAATACAGTTGAACCGCCAAGACGCCATGACGCCAAGGTGAAATCATGCCAAGGTCGCTTTGGCCGCAATTCCCACCTTGGCGTCATGTCGTCTTGGCGGTTCAATCGCCTTTATTCTCGGAAGAGCTGGCATACCCAGTGCGCGTTGGAATGCCGACCGGGGTATTTGCAGGCGGGCAAACCGTCTATAATCGCTTTTCACGGCAAGAGGAGTAAATATGTCGGAGAAGGCGAAATCTTCGGGTGGAGTTGACTTGGCGCGGATCGAGCGGGCGGTGCGGGAGATATTGCTTGCCGTCGGGGAGAACCCGGATCGCGAGGGACTGTTGCAGACCCCGGAGCGGGTGGCGCGGTCCTACGCGGAATTGATCGCCGGGCTGCATGAGAACCCCCGGGTCCATTTGCGGACGGTCTTCCCGGAGCGGTACGACGAAGTGGTGCTGCTGCGGGACATCGAATTCCATTCCCTGTGCGAACATCATTTGCTGCCGTTCACGGGACGAGCGCACGTGGCCTATTTGCCGGATGGGAAGGTCGTGGGCTTGAGCAAGCTGGCGCGGCTCGTGGAGGGATACGCGCGTCGGCCGCAGTTGCAGGAACGGCTGACGACGCAGATCGCCGATGCGCTGATGGAGGAACTGAATCCGATCGGGGCGGCGTGCGTGGTCGAGGCGGTGCACATGTGCATGACGATTCGCGGAGCGCGAAAGCCGGGCAGCATGATGGTGACCAGCGCCTTGCGGGGCATCTTCAAGGACAATGCCGCCAGCCGGGCCGAAGTCATGGCGTTGATTTCAGGAAACACGAACCCTAAGTTGTAAGAGTAAGACCGTTCGGCAACCCATGTCGAGAAATGGCGGCGAGAGTCCGGCACCGGAAGCAACGAACGGGTGGATCACCCCCAGGGTCGCCAGATGGCTGACGCTGCCGCTGCTTTTGCTTGGCGTGGAATGCTGGTTGGTGTTGGGCGGGGGCAATTACGGGCATCAGGACAAGCCGCTGATCATCTTGGCGGCGATCGCCGCCGGGCTGATCCGGCCGATCAATTGGGCGTTCGACGGGCTGTGGAATGCGGCCGCGCGGCCGTCGCCGAGGATGCGGCGATGCATCGCGCTGGCGATCTGGATCGGGTCGAGCCTGTTTCTGTACTCGACGCAGCGATACGAGAAAATCCCGATTCATCCCAAATTCCACGATGAATTCAGTTATCTGATCCAGATGCGGATGCTGGCGTCCGGGCGGCTTTGGATGCCGGCGATTCCATGCCCGGATTTCTTCGACACGTTTTACCTGTTGGTGACGCCGGTCTACGCGTCGATGTATTTCCCCGGCGCGGCGATGATGTACGTGCCGGCGCTGCTGCTGCATTTGCCGTACGTGGTGGCGCCGCTGGCGGCGTCGGGATTGTGCGCGGCGATGCTCTATCTGATCGTCGGGGAAATTCTCGACGGAGCCTCGGCGGTCCTGGCCGTGCTGATCCTTCTTTCCCTGGCCATGTTCCGCATGACGTCGATCATGCTCATGGCGCAGGTCCCCACGCTGCTGCTAGGACTGGTGATGACGTGGGCCATGCTGAAATGGCGGCGAACTAAAGGGGACACGACCCTTAATATTAAGGGTCGTGTCCCCTTTAGTTTACTGCTGCTGGGCGCGGCGGCGGGATGGGCCGCCATCACCCGGCCGGCGGAGGCACTTTGCTTCGCCATCGTGCTGGCAAGCGTGATGGCGATGGACCTGTGGAGTAAACCATGGCGCTTCTGGGGACGGACGGCGGCGTGGGTCATCGCGGCGGCGCTGCCGTTTCTGGCGCTTCAACTTTTCGTCAATCGAAACGTCACGGGGCGTTGGCTGACAACACCGTTCGCCTACTACACCGACATCAACTATCCCGGCGCGATTGGATTCCATGAAGGACAAGCCCCCCTGCACGTCTCGAACGTGCCCGAAAAACAACTGTTTTACGAGTTGTATGCCAAGGAGGCCATTGAGCGGCACCAACTGAAGAACGTCGGGGCGGCGCTGAAGGGCGAATGGGCCTTGGTGTCGGCCGTGGCGATGCCGGACCCATTTTTCTGGCTGATTACGCCGATGTCGATCCTGGCGCTCTGGGACCGACGGAGATGGGCGGTCTGGGGCGTGCTGCCGGCGTATCTCCTCGTTCTGGCAAGTTACGCATTCGGGGCAGTCTTTCCGCACTATGTGGTCGTGGTCATGCCGGCGACGATCCTGCTGTGCGTTCTGCCGATTCGGTTTCTGACCGATACGTTCCCTCGCCGCGCGGCGATGATCCGCACGATGACGGGGCTGGCGATGACGGGGGTGTCGCTGGCCAATCTGCCGCAGTTGGATCGCATCATACACGACCAGTATTTCGAGACGCCGGAGCTGGAACAAATCGACAAAGACCTGGCTGGCGGAGTTTCGCCGCCGGCGGTCGTCCTGTTTCATTACAACCGGGACGCGATCATCGGCGGAAAAAAGGTGACGGATAATCCCTCGGTCGAACCGGTCTTCAATGCCGGCGTTGCCTGGCCGGATGAGGCGCCGGTCATCCGCGCCCACGACCTGAACGCGGACGTTTCGGCGATCGGCAAGCCGGGAGATCGCGATCGTCCGTTATATGAATACTATTCGCGGATCGACCCGAGGCGCGTATTCTACTTGTACGATCGAGGCGGCGAAGACGAGAAACTGAGACGGCTTGGAACGGCAACGGAAATGGCGAATGAAACGGCCGTTGCCCCACACGAATAGAGGCGGAAATGGAAACCCAGGAGACGACGGAACTGACGGCCGCGGAAGCAGCCATCCGGCAGCGGCACCGGCTGGCGAGGCTGGTGCTGACGGCGTTTATCTTCACGTTCGTGATCGCGCGGATTCTGGTGATCTTCATCATGGCCGGCAAGCTGCCGCCGCAATTGTTTTTCCACGTGAAGGGCACGCACGTCCATCACCTGAATTACGGGATATTTCTGCTGAGCATCAGCGGCGCGGTGTCGCTATTCGGACGCCCAAGCGGCCGCTGGCTCTGGGCGACGGCCGTGGCCTACGGCGTCGGGCTGGGACTGACGTTCGACGAATTCGGCATGTGGCTGCACCTCGGCGGCCCGTATTGGCAACGAGCCAGCTACGACGCGGTGGTCACCGTGGCCGCGGTGCTGGCCCTGATCGCTCATGGATCGACGATCCGCAAATGGCGGCCCAAGCATTTGATCACATTGGTGGCGTTGATCGCGGTTTTGTGCGCGTTCGGATTTGTGCTGCACAAGTCGATGAAATGGGCGGATCAGCGGATTGGGCCGAAGTTGTTTCAGCTTGAGGAGAAGGGGCCATCGTGAAGCATGTTTAGGAAACGATGAACTCGAATCTTCCCCCGCGCTTGATGTTAGGTATTTGTAAGATATTTTGGTTGATTTTTCGGAAAAGATAGGCTATCGATATCCATGTTTTGCAAACATGGAACCGTTGGGCGCAAAACTTCGCAAGCAGCGGCGGCGGCTGGGGCTGACGTTGGATGAATTGGCTGGAAGAGTCAGTATTTCCAAGCCGTATCTGTCGCTCATCGAAACGGGGCGGGTACCGAATCCGCCGAGCGATGAGAAACTTCGGAGATTGGAACAAACGCTGGGGTTTGGGGCTGGAGAGTTGGTGACGCAGGCGCATCTGCAAAGAACGCCGCAGGACGTGCGCGCGGTGTTGGGAAAACTGCTGGAACGGAAGAAAGGCCGGGCGACGCCGCTGGTCGAAGGCGAAGTGGATGATCTGTCGGGGATTTTGCGGGAGCTGGTGGATCGAAGCAGCCAAGGCGCCGAGCGGATCATGGGTAATGCCGTTCCGGTGATCAATCGGGCATCGGCGGGGTATCCGAAGGATTTTCTGGATTTGTCATATCCGCCGCGGGTGGCGGATCAATACGTGGGTTGCCCGGAGATTTCGGACAAGGATGCGTTTGCGGCGCGGGTGCATGGGGACAGCATGACGCCGAAATATCGCGAGGGGGACATCGTGATCTTCGCGCCGTCGTTGGCGGCGAGAAATGGGGACGACTGCTTCGTGCGGTTCGCGGATGGCCAGACGACTTTCCAGCGGATTTTTTTCGAGTCGGACGGGGAGTCGCCGGTGGTGCGGCTTCAGCCGCGCAACGAAAGGTATCGGCCGAGGGTCGTGAAAAGCGCGGAGGTGGCGGGGATGTATCGAGCGGCGTTTCGATATCAGAGGGTGGATGGGGAATAAGTAAAACCCGAAATCCGAAATCCGAATGACGAATCAAATCCGAATGACCAAATGACGAATCAATCATTCGGACATTCGTCATTCGGGCTTGATTCGTCATTCGGATTTCGGATTTCGGGCTTTCCCGCCTATCCCGCTTTTCTCGCCGCCGGGACAATGGTTCGCCGCAGCGCCCTGCTGATAGACACCTGCACGCGGGAGGCGGATCGCTTGCGGGCGAATTCGATCAATTGGAGAAATTCATCCTCATGGCGGGATAATTGCAGGCTGAGACAGATGCACTGTGCGGCGAGCGTGGCGGCGGGATGCTGGCGAGGACGATCGAGGGGCAGTTGCGGGAGCGGCCAGGCATGGCGGAGGTATGCTTGGGATTCGGCCACCGGAACGACGCGGCCCTGGGAGGTGGAACGCCGGCCGGGAGCAACGGACAGCACGGCATCGCACCAGGCGAGGTCGGCCGAGGCCCAGGGATTATCGGAGGTCAGGTCGATCCAGGCGGCGCCGCGGGGCAGGGATTTGCCGGGCGAGGGGGGAGATTCCAGGATGCCGGGAACGCGGCGAAGGGTGATGCGTCCGTTCTGACGCACCAGGGCGGTCCAGCGCTGGCCGATCACGCGATAGCCGGCGCGGACGAGGCGTGCGATTTCGGCGCTGATGGGGTATGGGGCGATGACCAGCGCGCCCCAACCCGCGCGCTCGATGGAAATTGCGGGAACCAATTCGACGCCGCGTAAGCGGAGGAGCTGAGCCATTGGGTGCAAGACGGCGGCCTCGGCGAGTTGGACGGGGTCGAGCAACGAACGGGGTAGGAGCCAACTTCGCCAGCGGTGCTTGAGAAGATCGATCTCGCAGACCCCCCAGCGTTCGTCGACAATCCAGTGGCGATCGGCCAGGGAATAGATTTCGACGAGTTCATCGCAGTGTCGGCGGCTGTCGGCGGCGGCGGAAAACGAGCGGGTGACCTCGGTCAGATCGAACGGGCGGATTTGGCCGTGAATTTCCAGAGCCTGGGGCGAATGACGTTTCAGCGCGAACGGATCGAGGAAGAACGCGATCTGCTCGTCGAGCTGGCGACAGGAATTAATCAGCGTGACGGCCGGGCCGTGGATCGAGAAGTGGGATTTTATCGGCCCATCCAAAATTCGCTCTCCGATCGAGTGCCAACGCCGCCGTACCTATCGGCAAGATGGAAAAACCGGCTGCAACCCGTTACGGCTTCAGATCGCTTTCGCCGATCAGGGTGAACCCCTTCTTGATGAGCAATTGTTCGGCCAGGACGGCATCTTCAACGTAAAGCGCCAGCGCCGGCCCGTGAGGGCCAAGAAGAAATGGGTAGACGTAGTGGATGTTGATTTCGGCGGATAAAAGGACGGAGCAGATGGCGATGAGCGGTTGCGGTTTTCTCTTGGGAATCTGGACGGCCAGGAGATCGATTTCGCCAAAGGGGAACCCGGCGTCTCGCAGGAGGCGGCGGGCGGCGTCGGCATCGGAGCAAATGATCCGCACCAGGGCGGAATCGCCGGATTCTTCGATGGACAGAGCGCGGATGGGATGCGCGGCGGTTTCGAGGGTACCGAGAAGGGTCTGGAGCCGACCGACGCGGTTCTCGAGGAAGACGGTGAATTGCCGGACCCGCGGCGGCTCGAACCCGGAACCTCGCTCGGTTTGTGGCGGGAGAACGTCTTCCATGTAAAGAAGCTTACGTTCGGAGAACGGGGAATTCTAATAAAAAAGAAAGAGGCCCGCCGATAAAGGCGGGCTCCAGACTGTTGCTCCGCAAGCGCGACGCGGCCGGATCACTGCTCGTCAAAGAGGTAGATCGACCCACCTAAAACCGCCAGAGGGTGCTTTCGGCGTAACTGCTCCATCTCCTTTTGCTGGTTGGAGGGGAGGTAGGTTCCCTGTAGGACCGTCGCGCTGATGGCCAGAATCATATTCTTTGAAGCCGTCTGCCGCGCATTGGGATATCGAGATTCAACGCTGGTTTTGTAGTAAGAGATTCCATAATGGGAGGGATCGGCGGTCCCGAAATACAAAAGGAAGATCGGGCGATCCGGATGGCGTTTTTGCCAATCGGCCAGTAGAGGCAGGTCCTGCCCCCAATCCAGATTGGAATCGCTCAGCAGATGCAGGCCGCCGCGTGAACCGCCGGCGGGGAGGTTGAAGAATGGAATGAAATCCGGGTAAGCGGCGCACGTTTCCAAGGCCAAACCCAAGACGAGAAAAGACGCCACGGCAGCGGTAATGCGGGGCCGCCGCCGCCATGCATTGGCCGCCCCTGCGCCCAGGATAATGAAAAGAAACGGATAGACGGGAAATACGTGCCGTAAACCCGCATCGTAGTGCATGGTCATGGCCACGCCCATGTACATGACCGGCAATATCCAGGCAACGCAGATCGGCCACCAGTTCTGCGGATTGAATGCGAATATCCGGCGGGGTCGCACAGTCCAATGTACAACTACGAGGATCAGCGCCAACAGGGTGGCCGTCGGCGTCTTGAAGAGCATTGCCGCCGGAAAATAGTACCACCACCCTTGGGTGCTGAAGCTTCCACAGAGAAAGGCGGGCACCGACAGGGACCAGTTGTGAATGAACACAAATCCGACGATCCATGCCTCCGGGAGAACGCGATGGCGTAATGCCCATTGCGCCGGAACCAGCAAAGAGCTGGAATAACTCTGCGGCACGGCTTGCCCCGATCGCTCATCGGATATTGCGCGAGTCAACGCATTCGGATCGAAGGGGTGCTGCGGGTCATTGCTCAGTTCGAACCGGAAGCCATAACTCGCCCAGGTGAACACAAAGGCGACCATCATGGCTGCGGCGAGGATGGCGGCGGCGACGGCCAAACGACCGAAGCGGGTTCGCGCCGTCCATCGCAAGCATGGCCACGCGTTGCGGGCGACGGCCCGGAGGACCAACGCAACCATCAGGATTGGCAGTGCAAATACTCCGGAGAACTTGGTCGTCATCGCGGCGCCGAGCAAAAGCGACGTCATCGCCCACCGAACGAAAGTGGCGCGCTCCCCCAAAAGCCAAATGCTCGCCATCAGTCCCGTCAGCACGAGCGCCAGCGGCACGTCGTTTTTCAAAAGCGGAGCGTGGGCGAGGAAATTCGGATCGAAACAATATGCGGCCGTAGCGACGACCGCGGCGACCGGCCCGCGCCAGCGCCAAGCCCACCAGGCAATAAGGCCGCCCAGCGCCACGCCCAATCCGATCATCCGGCAGCGGGCGGCGTTGAGCAGACGATCAATGTCATTGCCCGCTGTCCGATAGACGGCGACCGGCGATCGATCCTCAGATCATCGCTCCGAGTGCCCACCGCGATGACGTATTTGTAAAGCGGGGGATTCTCCGGTCCGAACCGAAAATCGAAGTAATGGGTCTGCGCCCAAGCCGAAAATAATGATGCCGGCTCATCGAAGGTGGCGGACTTGCCCAATGCCGCGTTTCGTGCCAACACCGCGAAGACCGCGAGCATCGCCAGGCAGAAGGTTATCGCTCCAAGATTGGAAAAAACACTCGGACGCCGGACAGTGGAAAAGTCCTTCTCGACCTGAATTGGACCGCTCATAGCCCTCTTCGGTGGAATCCGTCGTCCCGACCGCAACGCCCATTATATGAAAATATGGTAAGGGATGCGCTCGGCTGTGAATGTCGAGCAGGGGAGGGGCGAAATGGCAGTCCGGAGGAGGACCTGGGGAAAAGAAAGAGGCCCGCCGATGAAGGCGGGCCCCGGTGATTGCTCTGCGATATCGCCGAAAAACAACTTTTAGTAGTTGTCGTCGGTTGGCAGCAATACGCTGTCGTTGGCCGTGTAGGGCGAAGCGACCAAATCCTGGGTCGTCGAACTGCTCCAGGTTATTCCACCGCGAGTGTAGATGTTGTCACGGTCGGTGCCGCAGAACGGATTGTTCTGGAATTCGACGTGACCGTCGCCATACAACACGTTCTGGCCCTGCTTGCCGTGATTGTTGCTGTTGCCCGATTGCATCTCCTGCTGGGAACTGGTGGTGTTGGGGAACATCACATTGTCGTTGCCGCTGTTTCCGGTGGTGCCGGGGTTGATGTCAGCGGCCACGGCAAAGGTGGGCTCCAGACCCTGAACCATCTTGAATCCGCTGCCCAGAGCGGTGGTATCCGGGTAGGGACAAGCATAGCTGTAGCTCAGGTTGGCCTGGATGTTGGTGAAATTGACCTGGTTCAAAGCGGTATTGGTGCCGCCACCATAGGTATCGGCATTGGCATTTGAACTGGGGCAAATGAACACCGACGAAGTGATGTCCTCCGTGCGAAGCAACAGATAAAGCGCCTGGGGCACGTTGTTGGAAAAGCCGGGGTTGGCAGTCACAGAACACGTGGCGTCAAACGGATCGGTGCCTCCGGTCGCATATCCGGGGGTCGCCGAGAACCCCTGTACGTTAATTCCCCATGCAACAGTTTGCAGCATGGACGCGGGGCCGCCAGAGTAAAAGGTGCGGGGATAGGGGCCCTTAGAGTCGTTGGAATAGAGAAGGATAGCCTGACCGATCTGCCGGAGGTTGCTGGCACACTTGACGCGGTTGGCCGTTTCACGGGCGCGGTTCAAGCTGGGCAGCAGAATCGAGATCAGCAGAGCGATGATCCCGATGACCACCAGAAGTTCGACGAGGGTAAACCCTCTCGCCCTGGCGACAGGCGAGCCCGTCCTGACGAATCCCGGCGCGCCGGG
>JBEKIV010000151.1:0-9840 GCA_050011595.1 Tepidisphaeraceae bacterium | reverse complement strand
TGATTGCAAGAAGCATTGAGGGATAGGGAGTCAGTTCGCGGCATCCAGAGGATGGATTAACGAGACGGCCGACTTGCCTTCAACGGGCAAGTCGGCCGCCAGCGCATCCCCAGGCGCGGAAAGATCGCCCCGCCGATGTTGGCCAGCTTGAAATCGGGCAGGGGCGGGCGCTCGGCGCGGGGGTCAATGCCGCGAATCGCCGCCACGGTCAACCGCAGCATGGCGGCGAGCTTCTGCCGCAGGCGAATGCGGGGCGGTTGGGCGTTGGGCCGCAACAGCATGACGGTCACGTCATCCTCGGACAGATTTCCCGCAAACCGCGCGGAGATTTTCTCCAACAACGACTGGATGAAATTCTCGTTCGCTTCGGCGTCGACGGTTTGGACGACGCGCAGCAACCCTTCGGGGCCAAACATTTGGCCATCGGAATCGCGCGATTCGCTCAGAGCGTCGGTGTAGCACAGAACCAGGTCCCCTACTTCCAATTCGATGTCGAATTGTTGATAGTCGACGATGTCGAGGATGCCCAAGGGAATGTTCGACGTCGATTCGTTCTGGCCGCGAGGCTTTTCAAGGATGGACCAGCTTCGACTGGAAACCGAATAGAGCAGCGGCGGCGGATGCCCGGCATTGCAGACGGTGAGAACGCGGCTGGGCGCGAAAAAAGTCGTGGCCAAAGCGGTGGCGAACCGTCCTTGCCGGGACATGGCCGCGAATTGCCGGTTCAAGGCGCGGACAAATTTGGCCTGATCCAGAAAATTGACGTACCGCCGCATGAGCGACCGCAATCCGGCGGCGGATTTGGCGACGGCATCGCCATGCCCTGACACGTCCGCCAGCAGCAGGCGATTGATGCGCCCGGTTGCGCAACTGGAGGCGTAGTAGACATCGCCGCCAAATCCGGCGTTGCCATAAGGCTTGCTGTAAACCCAGGCATCGAGTCCGGCGAGTCTTACCACCCGCGTAGTCGGCTGGGTGCCGCCCCAAACCTCCATGCATTGCATGTATTGGCCGTCGTCGTCGGTCATGCAGGCATTGTAGGCAGGGGAAGGGAATCAAGGGGAAAAAGGGGGAAGGGGAGAACATGATACCGCGTTCGACTCCCCGGATGTTCAGGCAATAACCTTCAAGCCGCCTCGGACTGGGACTCGGGTTGGGATTCACGGGCAAAATCGGCGAGGGCTTGACTCAGAACGAGCCACGACCGCTCGCTCTCGGCGGACCGCAGCAGTTTGGCGGCCTGCGGGGCCACGTCCTTCAGACCGGCGGCCGCCGCCTTGCCAAGCAGCAACTTCGCAACGTCCTGGAACCGCGCGCGGTCCTGACGCTCGATTGCCTGCTCGATCTGGGCAAGCTCGGCGGGAAGCTCTTGGTAGAATTTCTGCGCTTGGGCTTCCCGGCTGGCGGCGACGGCTGATGCCTCCTCCGTGAGCGCGGGCTCCTGAGCAACCTGCACAACCCTGAGATAGCGGCCGATCGCCTTAAACAGCTCTTCCATCTGAATGGGCTTGGTCACGAAATCGTTGCAGCCGGCGTTGAGGCACTTGGAGCGGTCGCGCTCCATGGCGTTTGCGGTCAGCGCGATGATGGGACCGCGGTATCCGTTGCTGCGAAGCTGAAACGTGGCGGTGAAGCCGTCCATCACCGGCATCTGCACGTCCATGAAGATCAAGTCGAAAGGAGTGCCGCGTTCGGCTGCCGCCATCGCCATTTCGTAGGCGATTTGACCGTTGGGCGCGAGTTCGAGCTTCAATCCGGTTTCACGCAGCTTGGTGGCGATCAGGGCCTGATTGTCGATGCCATCCTCGGCCACCAACACGTACCCGCTGATGCGGACCCGCGGGCCGGTGAAGTTGCGATGCGTCTCCATCGTCTCCTCGGGTCGCTCATCAATCGCCGCATCGATCAGCGAGCCGGTCCCGACCGTGACCGTGAATGTACTTCCTCGCCCCGGCTCGCTGGCAAGCGTGATGTCGCCGCCCAGCGCGCGGGCGAAATGCCGCGAGATCGCCAGCCCCAGCCCGGATCCCCCGTAGTGTCGGGTGATGGTTGCGTCAGCCTGTACGAACGGCTGGAACAGGGCCGCCTGCCGTTCCGGCGGAATACCGATGCCTGTGTCCGTGATTTTCACCTCAAGCAGTGGATTCTGGGCGCGAACCGATGGCTTGATCGATACCGTCAACGACACGCCGCCTTGCATGGTAAATTTGACGGCATTGACGATCAGGTTGATCAACACCTGGCGCAGCCGCGTGGGATCGGTTTGGATCATTTTCGGGATGGGTCCCTCGAAGATCACATCCAGCGCCAGCCCCTTTTCGGCGGCGCGGTGACGCAGCATCGAACAGACCTCCCCAACGATTCCCGCGGGACAGCACAGGATCCGCTCGACGGACATTTTTCCCGCCTCGATCTTGGAGAGGTCCAGGATATCGTTGATCAGGGTCAGGAGATGTTCGCCATTGCGACGAATGACGCGGGCATCGGCCCGCCGCTGCTCGTCGGTTCGCTGGGAGTTGAGCAACAATTCCGCAAAGCCGTTGATGGCCGTAAGCGGCGTGCGGATCTCGTGGCTGATGTTCGCAAAGAACATCGACTTGAATCGATTGGCGGCCTCGGCGGCGTCCTTGGCGAGCTTCAACTGCTCCAGGGCTTGCGCCCTCTGTGCGTCCATCCGCGACAACCTTCTCAGGTTGAGGCAGACGATCAGCCCAAACACCACTGTCACCGAATAGACGAACAAGATGAAGCAGGTTTCCAAGTCGTACCACCCGCGGTGCACTCCGAAGATCAGTACCCACCAGAGCAAGGCTGGGACGACGACGCACGAGGGAAGTAACCGCCGGGCCACCGCGCGGGTCATCTGATTCTGCGCCGGCTCGGACTGTTTCAATGGAACATCGCCCGCCTCGCCGCAGCGGGGGGCAAGCCCTCCGCGTTGCTGCGCCATTTCCGAAATGTCCGGAGCGAGGTAATCCAACGTGGGTGTGTTCTGGCTCATATCGGTCCCGAATTTTCCGTAGAGAAAGCGGCGTCTGGGGCGTAGCCCCGTCCGTAGAATCGTCGCAGAACCCTCGTCGGCTTAGAATCGCGGCAGGAATTACATCAGATTATTGGGAGATCGCAGATTGTTACCGGACGAAGGCCGGTGAACGCCAAACGGCGAGCCGCTAAAATGGGCGTTGTCGGTGGGCGGGGATTTGCAGGAGGCGGATGAAAAAAGGCGCCGGCGGAACCGGAGTTGGTTTCCGCCGGCGTGATGATTTGTCGCGGCCGGGTGTAAGCCGAATTCTGTTTCCCTTCGACAAGCTCAGGGAGGCGACCATTTCTCTGGGCCGGCTGTCGCCAGCCGGCTCAAGCGGCCTACCCGCGGATGTGCCGGTTTGCGCCTTTCGGCGTTTGGCCGGCGTGCCCCGGGCCAGGGCTCTCCGCTTATTTGGCCTTGCTGCCGGTGGGGTTTGCCATGCCGTCCGGGTCGCCCCGAACGCGGTGCGCTCTTACCGCACCTTTTCACCCTTACCGGAAGAGATCCTTATTGGGATTTCTCCCGGCGGTATGCTTTCTGTTGCACTTTCCGTCGGATTGCTCCGCCTTGACGTTATCAAGCACCGGACCCTACCGGGCGGCGCAAAAAACGCCGCCCGCTGGCAGTTCGGACTTTCCTCACCCCAGAGCGCAAGCTCGGGGGCGCGATCGCCGCTTCGGCCGCGACCTGCCCATTATATACTTCAAAACCTACCACTGGAAACCATTGGCCGCAGACCGGGCCGGGTGTACCCGAACTTCCCGCTGCCGACGACCGGCCGGTCCTGGCCATTCCGGAATCGCCTCCGTCTTGAGGCCCCATGCCCACTCGCCTATGATTCGACGTTTTCGCATGGGTCGTCACAATGCCTGCAAACACAAAAGCAAATCCGTTCGGCGCTGAATCCAAGCTGTCCACCCTGGCCGGAGACGTTTCGATCTTCCGGCTCAATCGCTTGGCGGAGCTGAAGCTCGGCGACGTCGATCGGCTGCCGTACTCCATCAAAATTCTACTCGAAAGCTGTTTGAGGAACGTCGACAATTTCGAGGTCAGCGAGAAGGACGTCCGCCGGCTGGCCGCGTGGAAGGCCGCGGCCGTCGAGCCGGCCGAGTTTCCCTTCAAGCCCGCGCGAGTCATCCTCCAGGATTTCACCGGCGTGCCGTGCGTCGTGGACCTGGCGTCCATGCGCGCGGCCATGAAACGAGCCGGCGGAAATCCGCAAAAGATCAATCCGCTTGTGCCCGTCGATCTGGTGATCGATCACAGCGTGCAGGTTGACGATTTCGGCAACCGATTCGCCCTGTTCAGCAACGCCAAAAAGGAATTCGAGCGCAATCGCGAACGGTATGAATTTCTGAAATGGGGCCAGAAGGCGTTCAAAAACTTCAAAGTCGTCCCCCCCGCCACCGGAATCGTCCACCAGGTCAACCTGGAATATCTCGCCAAGGTCGTGCAGGTGCGTGACGGCATCGCGCTGCCGGACAGCCTCGTCGGCACCGACAGCCACACCACCATGATTAACGGCCTGGGCGTGCTGGGCTGGGGCGTCGGCGGAATCGAGGCCGAGGCCTGCATGCTCGGTCAGCCGATTTACATGCTCACCCCGCAGGTTGTCGGCTTCCGCCTCTACGGCCAACTTCCCGAAGGTTCCACGGCCACCGATCTCGTCCTGGTCGTCACCCAAATCCTCAGGTCTCACAAAGTCGTGGATAAATTCGTTGAGTTCTTCGGCGACGGACTGGCGACGATGTCGGTCGCCGACCGCGCCACGATCGCCAACATGGCGCCGGAATACGGGGCCACGATGGGATTCTTCCCCGTGGACGATCAAACCTTGACGTATCTCCGCTTGACCGGCCGCGATGCGAAGCTGATCGATCTCGTCGAGCGCTATTGCAAAGAGCAGGGTCTTTGGCGTCAGGCGGCGGTTTCGCCTCTGTTCACCGAAGTGTTGGAATTGAATCTGGCGACGGTGATGCCGAGCGTCGCCGGGCCGCGCCGGCCGCAGGATCGCGTCGATCTGCGCGGGGTCAAGCAATCGTTCCGTTCGGCGTTGGTGGACGTGTTCAAGAAGGAGATGGGTGAGAGCACGACGCCGCGGTTGGATCGTTGGTCGGCGGAGGCGCCCGTGAACCCGGCGTCAACCGCGGATAACGGCAACGGCGACGCGGAGGAGGCCTCGGCAACCGAGCATATCCACGATGATTTCAAACGCGACGCCGCGGTTTCCGTTTTGGACGATCGCTGGGCGAAGCTCACTCACGGCGACGTGGCCATCGCGGCGATCACGAGCTGCACGAATACCAGCAATCCCAGCGTGATGGTCGCCGCTGGCCTGCTGGCCAAGAAGGCGGTGCAGCGCGGCCTGCGCGTGCCGCCTTACGTCAAGACTTCGCTGGCGCCGGGAAGCCGGGTGGTGACCGATTATCTCGACAAGGCGGGTTTGACCCCCTATCTCGATCAGCTTGGATTCAATACGGTGGGATACGGCTGCACGACTTGCATCGGCAACAGCGGGCCGCTGCCCGAGTCGGTCGCCAAGGCTGTCGAAGGAAGCGACTTGGTGGTGGCCGCCGTTCTTTCCGGCAACCGCAACTTCGAAGGTCGGATCAATCCGCTGGTCAAGGCGAATTACCTGGCCAGCCCGCCGCTGGTGGTGGCGTTTGCCTTGGCCGGATCGGTGGACGTGAACGTCATGGATGAGCCGATCGGACGGGCACGCGATGGCAAGCCGGTGTTCCTCCGCGAACTCTGGCCGAGCCAGGCCGAGGTCAACAAAACCGTCGCCGAGTGTCTTTCTCCCGATATGTTCCGCGACCAGTACGCCAACGTCGAGAGCGGCAACAAGGATTGGAACGAGATTCCCGTCAAGGGCGGCGAGCTTTTCGACTTTGACGATTCCAGCACCTACATCCAGGAGCCGCCGTTCTTCACCCATCTGACGCGACAGCCTGGAAAGATTCAGCCGATCAGCGGAGCCCGCGTGCTGGTGATGGTTGGCGACAGCGTGACGACCGACCACATCTCCCCCGCCGGCTCGATCAAGAAGGACAGCCCGGCCGGGAAATATCTCATCGACCACGGCGTGCTGCCCATCGACTTCAACCAATACGGCTCCCGCCGCGGTAACGACCGCGTGATGACCCGCGGCACCTTCGCCAACATCCGCCTGAAAAATCTCCTCGCCCCCGGGACCGAAGGCGGCGTCACGAAGTACCTCCCCACCGGCGCGGTCATGCCGATCTACGACGCCAGCATGCAATACCAGGCGGCGGGCGTGCCGCTGATCGCACTGGCCGGCAAGGATTACGGCATGGGCTCCAGCCGTGACTGGGCGGCCAAGGGCACGCTCCTCCTCGGCGTGAAGGCCGTCATCGCCGAGAGCTTCGAGCGCATTCACCGCAGCAACCTGGTCGGCATGGGCGTGTTGCCGCTGGTGTACAAGAACGGCCAAACCCGCGCCAGCCTGGGATTAACCGGCGACGAAACGTTTGAAATCGTCATCGACGACAAACTGCAACCCAAGCAGGATGTGACCGTAAAGGCCGGCGGAAAAACATTCATTTGCACGTGTCGGATTGATACGCCTGTGGAGGTGGAGTATTACCGCAACGGGGGGATTTTGCAGACGGTTTTGAGGAAAATGTTGGGGAACACGTAATTTAGTCTGGCTTGGAAGTTTAGATAATCCAACGATTTAACATGCCTAGGACACTCTCTGTGTCGCTTTCACGGAAATCTCAGGGCAGGATCGTCCGACATATCAAAACGAGGTGGATTGCGGCCGAACCGTGGCGAGTCTTCGGGGGTGTGGGTCCCCAAAAAACTGGTTTGGCCCAACTCGGTCGCGCGGCTCAATCCCGGGTTATTCCGGCCTATGGCCCACTCCACAGGTGCGCGACATTTCATATCGAACATAGTCGATATTTTTGTTGACGTCCCGGCCATGTAGAGTATATTCGGAATTTGTCGTTTATTAGGAGGTTGCGGCCGTATTCTCGGCAGAATGTTCCTGTCAGGCAGGAGGAGAATCCAATGAAATTGGCAATAGCTTGTTTGGGTGTTCTGGGTTTCGCAGGGGTGGCGCTGGCGGCACCGGAGTTGTACATCACCAAGCCACCGGTGGTTTCCGGATCGGACCCATATACAGGTCCGGTCGTGGATCCGACGGCTTCGCAGGGCCAATGGTTTTCAAATGTCACGCCGAACGGGCTTCCGACCGGAGGCCAGTTTTCTCTTCCAATTCAGTTTTATGACAATCCGGAAACGCCGGTGAACACGGTCAACGGCGGGGGCGGCTCGGAAGGAACCGACGCGATCACCGGGGTAGTGAATGCCATAACACTAGTTGGGGGCAACATTACGGCGTTTCAAATTCAGGCGGCGATCACCTACGACATGCCCGCGCTATCACCTTGGCCAAGTGGAAGCAACTCACACGGCGAAACATTGACAACAGATCAAGTGATCAAATACAGACCGCCCACGCTGACGGCGAACTTCGCGATTTCAAACCTTGGCAACGTGCCCGCCGCGTTCAACGGACCGTACACGGCGCAATCCCCTCAGATCATTGCGACAAACGAGGACTTGCTGGGGTGGTACTGCTGGACGCCTGGGTTGGCTCCCGACGGGCAGTCCAATGGCGGGTACTATGTTCCGGCATGGAACAATTTTGTGTTCAACGGAACGTCCTGGGTAAATACGCTTGATTTCACGGTTGACGGGGCCGGATTGGTTCCGACCGATCCACGAGCGATTAACCTCGAAGACTCCTTTGATGACGACTTAGACATCTTCACCAGCCAAAGCAGCGCGTTGAAAATCGCCAATTGGGAGTCGTCGTTAAATCTGGATCCCGGCATTTCGTATGCACAAGCGCTGGAGGATGACACCATCCCGAGCAACGTTGCGATTAACGGCGACTTTAGCGACGTGTCGGTTTTCCTTCCGGAGCCTGGGACCATCAGCTTGGTGGTGCTGGGAATTTTTGGATTGAGCCTGCGGCGGCGAACGGCTTAGGCCCGCACCGGCCGGATAGCGGCCCGCTCAATTCGCGGCAAATCTTGAAACCGGCGGCGCTTGGCGCCGCCGGTTGTTTTTATGAAACTCGACACGCCTGTAATCCGCGGGCGTCGTCGCCTCCGCTTCCAAGTCACTACTGGTCTTCATGCCGTGGGCTGCCGTTCGTCCACTATTTTTCCGTTGGATTTTCCGGTATAAGCGCGCCCGAATGGACCGGCGAAGGCTCTACAAGATCGTGGCGGAACTGTTGCCGCGCATCGGCGGGACGGAGGCGCTTTTGAATGCGGCGGCCGACGCCATGCGGGCCAAGCGCACAGAGCCGGCGTCTGTGACGCCGGGCGTTCTTAGAAATCTGGAACCGCTGCTGAAGCAGGACGACGCCCTCGGCCAGATCTATCAGGCGATCAATGCCCCCGCGCTGGAGGCGGCGTATCGCGCCACCGCGCGCGATCGCCGCAAGTTTACGGCCGCTGAAATCCCCGCGGTCACGCAGCTTTTCACGCCCAAATGGGTCGTGGAATTCCTTCTGCAAAATACGCTGGGAAATTTGTGGATGGAAATCCATCCGGATACGCGGTTGCGAAAATTGTGGAAATGGTTGGTCGAATCCCCCCGGCATTCGTCGCCGCTAATGCGCGCTGGGGATCTGCGAATCTGCGATCCCGCATGCGGGACCATGAATTTCGGACTCGTGGCCCTCGACATGCTGCGGGAGATCTATCGCGAGGAGATGGACCGCGCGGGCCGGCCGGGCTGGCCCGAACGGCCTTCTTGCTCCGCGGAGGATGAAATTGACGACCGCATCATCGGGCACAATCTCATCGGCTTCGACATTGATCCGTTGGCCATCGACCTGGCTCGGCAAAGTCTGGAGATCAAGATCGGAAAGCCGATTGCCGAGGGAAAGCATCAGCTTTGCGTGCGCGATGCGCTGTTCGACAAGAAAATCGGCGTCGGGTTTGACGTTATAGTAACCAATCCGCCCTATCTTTCAGCGCGGAATCTCGATCCGAGGGTGGTGCGTCGGCTGAAGTCGCGTTATCCGGCGGGGTGGCGCGATCTCTATGCCTGCTTAATGCTCAGAGCGTTGGAGATGCTTCGGCCGGGGGGACGCACCGGGATTTTATCGATGCAATCGTTCATGTTCACGGGCGCGTTCCAGCGAATGCGCCGGCAGCTTTCCGAGCAGGCACAGATTCAAGCCGTCGCCCATTTCGGGCCTGGGCTTTTCGACATCGGCAATCCCGGCACGCTCCAGACCGCGGCTGTGGTGCTTCAGCGTAAGCCGGCGGCGGATTGCCCGGGAGTTTTCTACCGGCTGGTCGACGCCAAGGATAAACGCGCTGCGCTGGCCAGGGCCATTCGATCCTGCGATCGCTTCGAGTTGAGGCCCGATGAGTTGGCGTCGCTGCCGCGTTCGGCGTGGATGTATTGGATTTCACCGGCGGTTCGGCGCGTGTTCCACGATTTGCCCCGGCTGGGGGAGATTGCACCGCCGCGGCAGGGGCTGGCGACCACCGACAACCGGCGTTTCGTGCGATACTGGTGGGAAGTGGAGGGGCCGGGGTTTTGCGGCGCCAGGGAAAAGTGGATGCCGTACGCCAAGGGGGGCCGATTCCGACGTTGGTACGAATCGGCGCGGCATCGCGTGAACTGGGAAAACGACGGGCGGGAAATCAAGGCGTCCATTGTCCAGCGGTATCCCTATCTCGACGGCCAATGGCAATGGGTGGCCAAGAATAGCGCCTGGTACGGACGGCAGGGAATCACGTATTCCTATTTGACCAGCG
>JBEKIV010000150.1:0-9911 GCA_050011595.1 Tepidisphaeraceae bacterium | reverse complement strand
CGCCGCCGCCGGCAGCGGCGACACCCCGGCATGGTTGAAAAACGCCCATTGCCGCAGAACCGGGAAGCGGTCGACATTACCGATGAGTTCCGTGATCGCGTTCATGGCTGTCCGACCTATAATACCCGAAGAACGCTTTGCGAATCAGATGTCTTCCCATTCCGGTCTGCGCCATCCTGGTCGTCTGTGCGATCAATTCGACTGCGCGCGCCGGGATTTATGACGATCAAACGATCCCCGGCAAATGGCTCAGACCGCTGCTTCCCGAGCAGGTGGAAGAGCCGCAGTATCCGGATTACGACAAAGACAGCGCCTTGGCCAAGGCCCAGGACCAATACTGGGCCGGACAATATCGCCGGGCATTGGTGACGCTTGAATCGGTCAAGAAAGGCCGGACGCGGCAGATCGCGCTGATCCGCGGCCAATGCCAACTGGAACTGGGCCGATGCAACGACGCCCTGGAGACATGCGCCAACCCCGCATTTGCTAATGACCCGGCCATCCAAACCCTCCGCGCCCGCGCCCTGGCGGGGCAAGGCGGATACGCCCCGGCCATCGGAATTCTCCAGGCCGAAATTAAAAAGAATCCCGACCTTCTCGCTCCGCACTATTACCTCGGCGAATACCGCGAAAAGCTGGGTGACGTGGCCGGGGCGACGGCGGCATACGACTGGTTCGTCGATGGGCCGCGCAATTACCTCCAGGAATGGATCGGGCATCCCGAGACCTTCGATGATGCCGAGCAGGTGACGCTCCTTGCCCGCGCCATCGACCGCTGGGCGACCTTGACCATGGCCTATCAGCACGAAATGCGCCTGCACAACGTGGTCCTCAACATGTTCGTCCGGGCCTACGACCAAATCGACCAGGGATATTGGCCGGCGCATCTGGCCGCGGCGGAGAGCTTTTTGTCCCATGACGATCCCCCGTCGGCGGCCGACGAGCTGGCGCAGGCGCTCAAGGCCAATCCCGCCAATACGCGATCGTGGCTGTTGTTCGGGAAAATGCAGCTTCAGCAATTCAATTTCGACGCCGTGGACCGGGCCGTCGATGCCATCCGCCAAGTCAACGAGGACTCGGTGGATGCGGATTTGCTGGAAGCGAGAAACGTGCTGGAGCAGCGAATGCCCCGGCTGGCCGTGGCGCCGCTGGAGCGCGCCCTGGACCGGCAGCCTCGCAACCTGGAAGCCCTCGGCCTGCTCGCCGCTGCCGACGCCATGCTCCTGCAAAACCCGCAAAGCGCACAAATCCTCCAGCGGGCCGACGCGATGGCCCCGGCCAGCGCCGTCGCCTATTTCGAGGTCGCCGAGCAACTCGCGGCCATGCGGCAATACGACCGCTCGGCGGCCATGTACAAAATCGCCGTCGCCCGCGCCCCGTGGTGGACGGCGGCGCGCAACGGGCTCGGCTTGCTCTACACCCAAAGCGGAGACGAGGACTCGGCCCGCAAAACGCTCGAGGCGGCCCACACGCTCGACCCGTTCAATTACGGCACCACCAACTATCTCCGGCTTCTGGACGTCATGGCCAAATTCGCGCACAAGGAATCAGCCCATTTCATCGTCACGTTCGATGCCGCCCAGGACCCGATCGTTCCGGAATATTTCAACGATTATCTCGAGAGCGTCTATCCGATCGTCTGCAAGCAATTCGGCTATGAGCCGAAGGTGAAAACGCTGATCGAAGTGTTTCCAACTCAGGATGAATTCGCGGTGAGGACGACGGGTGCCCCGTGGCTGCCGACGGTCGGCGCCAGCACCGGGCGGATCATCGCCCTGACCGCCCCGCGCAAGGGCCAGCGCACCAACGGGCCGTTCAATTTCAGCCAGGTTTTGCGGCACGAATTCACCCACACCGTGACGCTGGGCGCCACCGAAAACCGCATCGCACACTGGTTCACCGAGGGACTGGCCGTGCAACAGGAGCATTCACCCATCCGCTGGGAATGGGTGCCCATGCTCTACAACGCGGTCAACCGGCATTCGCTTTTCCCCATCGACGAATTGACCTGGGCGTTCATCCGGCCCCGGCATCCGATCGACCGCCAATTGGCCTACGCGCAGTCGAGTTGGATTTGCCAATACATCGAGCAGACCTACGGGCATCAGGCCATCCTGGGAATGATGGAGCAATATCGGCTCGGACGCACGGAGGACGAGGTTTTCCAAAACGTCCTGCATCGGACCGAATCACAATTCTCCGATGAATTTCAGCAGTGGTGCCAATCGCAGGTGGCGACTTGGGGTTACGACGAGGCCACCAGCAAGAAAGCCGACTTTCTCAAAGAGGAAGGCGAAGCGTTGATCCAGCGCAGGCAATACGCATTGGCGTTGCCGGTATGGGAGGAAATCGGCAAGCTGCGGCCGATGGACCTGCTGCCGCACAAGCGTCTGGCCGGGCTGTACAAAGTGTGCAACCAGCCCCAGAAAGCCGCCGGTCAACTGGCGATCCTGGCGGCGGTGGAAGTGCAGAACAACGTCTACGCCAAGGCCACCGCCCGCGCTTACGAAAATGCCGGGAAATTGGACGAATCCGAACGCTGGGCCAAGCGCGCTGTTTACACCGATCTATACGATCCCGACGCCCATCAAATCCTGGCCGGCGTGGACGAAAAGATCGGGGATGCAGATGGCCTGGCCCGCGAGCGCCGCGTCATCGCGGAGCTTGCGCAGTGGCAATCGGCCGTGGATGCCGCCGCGACGCAGCCGAATTGAAGCCGTCCGGTGAAATCCGAATGACGAAATCCGAATGACGAATCAAGCCCGAATGACGAATGACCCAATGACGAAAGATCGAGTGTTTTGCTTCGTCATTGGGTCATTCGAATTTGATTCGTCATTCGGATTTCGCACTTTCGGATTTCGCTTGCTCAACGGGTATCATGCAGCTATGGACCTGACTGATCTCACCATCGCGGGATTTCAAAAATACATTTCAGACCGCTACGAAAGAGTGGACCGCCAGCGCGGAACGCCCAAGACTTTTCTTTGGTTCATCGAGGAGATCGGCGAACTGGCCACGGCCCTCAACAGCGACGACCGGGCCAACCTGGAGGAGGAATTCGCCGACGTCATCGCCTGGCTCTGCACGTTGGCGAACATCAACGACATCGACCTGGCCGCGGCCATTGCCCGGAAATATCTCGGCGAAAGTCCGCCCGAAGGGCATAAATAGCATTTCCCGACGGGAATGTAAGGTTGGGCGCAATGGCGCGTCTAATGGGGCAAAGGCCGATGCAATGCCTGGAGCAAGGCTCCGGCGAGGCGATTGCACTGCCCAACGAGACGCGAAATCCCGAGGCTGCTCCATCCGGATTCGATCGCCTTGTCGCCGAACACCAGCAGCGGGTGACGAGATTGGTCTATCGGCTATTGGGATGGCGCGGGGAGGTTGAGGACATTGTTCAGGACGTATTTCTGGCCGCTTTCAAACGCAGGGAGACTTTCCGCGATGAATCATCGCAGTGGACCTGGCTGGCGGCCATCGCGATCAACCGGTGCCGAACGTATCGGCGAAGAAAGTTGCTGGAATTCCGTTGGCTGAAGCGCGCTCGACCGAATTCGGCCGTGGAACGGAATCCAAACCTCGAGCGCGACGAGACAGCCCAGCGCGTTCGCCAGGCGGTGGCCGCCCTGCCGGACCGGGATCGGGAAGTGATTGTGCTGTATTACCTGGAGGATTGGAGCGTGGCCGACATCAGCCGCGCAACCGGAATCTCGGCCGGGACAATCGACGTCCGCCTGCATCGGGCGCGCGAGAAATTGCGCAAGAGCCTGGGAGGATTGCGGGAGCAAGGCCCGTGAAAATCCGTGTAGCCGGCGAGCTTGCTCGCCGTATTTTGGGGAAAACGACCGCCCTCGCACCAACTGGCGCGTTCCCCCTGGAAGTAGTTCATGCGCGATCCAATGCGAGAGATTCTCAAACAAACGGACCTGGCAACGCCAGCGCCCCCGCCGGGCTCGAATCTGGCGGACCGCGTTCGCCGGCGGGCCAGAAACCGGCGGCTCATTCATACCGTTGCGGCGGGAGTAATGGTAATCGCCTTTGGAATCCTATCGGTCACAGCGATGAGGTATCATCCGCATCCGGTGGCCCAGGCAACCTTGCTGGCGAGGAATGATCTGCGGTGGGCGGAGACGGACGCGAAATATCACCAGATGGTTGCGGATTTGCTCGAAAAACATGAGCGCCAAGCCGCTCGCCCGGCAAATTCCGACGCGGATGAATATCTTTGGCAGCTTTCACAGCAGGGGAATCGGGCCGCCCTGATTCTGGTCCGCAGCGCCGACCGGATTTACCAGGAGTCCCACGATTGGCCGGCGGCCCAGGCCAGCTATCGCCAGGCGATCCGGCTCTTCCCGGATTCACCCGCCGCGGCAGTGGCCCAGCAGCGATTGCAACACATTGACGAAAGAGGAAACGAATCATGAGAAGAACATTGGCCGTTGTGATGGTGATGTTGGGCAGTTTGGCCGTGGCGAAAGGCGATGCGCCCGCGTCGCAGCCATCACGGGGGCGGATGGCGGTTCGCGTGGTCCGCATTGACGCGCCGGCTGAATATATCGACGCCGTGCGCAACGTCACTCCTCAGCTTTCCCCTCAGGCCTCGAATCTATCGAACATGCTAACTTCGGAGGGGAAGCCCATGTTGGCTTTTACCGTTAAACGCACATTAGCGGATAATTCCGAAGGATTCACAATTTCGGTGGATTTGGACCCTTGGGTCATGCATTCCCACAACTACGCCGATGTGGACGCATCTGATATCGCAGATGCCACGGTTCAGGACCTCCGGTCGAAACTCGCAGATGCAACGGAGAACCAGCGCGAAAACTGGCAGAACCAACTCCAATCGGACACCGACTCGATGGGGTCGTTGAAGGCGGCAAGGGAAGCGACGTCGGACAGAATGGCGGAATTCTCGTCTATTCTCGGCAACGCGGGCGGCCTGGCCGACCCCTCCACGGAAGGCGTGCGAGACGTGGCGCGAACGCTCGAGACCGGCCATGAGGTGGCTCAGCTTGATATTGAAGGAAAGACGGCCCGGCAAAAAGCGCTGAGCGAAGCGATCGCGAAGCTGACCGACCAAGTACGCGAGAAACTGGATGCGGACCCGATCGCACAACAGTTGCGCGAAGTGGCCGATGCCCGAGAGAAGGAATTGAATGCGGAGAAGGCGCTGCATTCGGCCGGCGGGGCAACCGACGCCGATCTCAATCGTGACATTGCCGCCCTGGCCGAGGCAAAGGCGGCGGTGTTGGAGCGACAGGAAGCCGCCGCGAAGGCCGCTGGGGCCGATTCCCTCCAGCAGTGCAACAGGGACCTCCTGTTAAATTCCGTGGATTTGGCCGAACTTCACGCCCGAAGTGACGCGATGGACAAGCGGCTTAAGGTCTTGAGCAACGCGCTATATCAGATGGAGCAGCTTCCGTCGGAAGAGTCGCTGAAAAAATCGCTTGATGAGGTGAGCGGGCAGTTGCAGAATCTGGAGCTCGATCTCAAATCGGTAACCAATAATCTCGCGGTCAAGGGTCGGCCAAAATTGAGGGTTGTGGAATCGCGGGATGAGCCGGCGAATTGAACCTCCAGCATTTGGTTTACGGGAAGTCCTAGCCAGTACGGGCGGGACGCCCATGCCACAATTGACGCCCCAAAACGGCGGGCGTACAGTTGCCCGTCGATGCGTCTTTTTCTTGCGGGGCTCCTGGTCTTGGCGATGCCGGCGATGGCCTTGGCACAGGCCAGGGGGCAGGTGCTTTCGCTCGGGTTCAACAACCATTACCGCCCGGATTGCTGGACGCCGATGCTCGTGCAATTGACCAGCCAGAGTCAGGATCCGCAATCCTATCAGATTCAAATTGTGCAGGAGGATTTGGACCGCGACCGGGTGACTTACACCCAGACCGTGGCCCTGGGCGGCAACGTCGAGGGCCGGCCGGCGACGACGGAAAATTTCTGGGCCTATTTCAAGCCGAAACCCGTCGACCATGGATTGCCGGATGCCACCGATCTGACCACCACGCTGGCGACGCTGAACAGCGAGCTAAAAGTTTTCCTATGCGACAAGGACGGCAAGCAGATTTCGACGTTGCCGCTGACTTCGACGATCCTGAACATCGACCCGGATCGATCGTTGGGCGATGCTTCACGCGGCCGGAAGCTGATTTTGTTCGTGTCGGACGGGAACGATCAGCCGGAGATTTCGGATTATTCGCAGCAGAAGGGCGTGTTGGAGGACGTGGATGCGGTGGCCGTGACGCCGCGCGATTTGCCGTCCAAGGTGATCGGCTACGAGGCGGTGGACGCGATCGTGTGGATGGATGCGGACGCGAATTTTTTGATTTCCGGCACTCACACCCCGTCGCTGGAAGCGCTGTTGCAATGGGTGCATCAGGGCGGGAATCTGGTCGTGTGCCAGCCGCCCGAATCGATCAAGATCAAGCCGTTCGAGCCGATCCTGCCGGTGGGCGGGCAGATTAACGGCCAGTGGGCGATCCCCACCGTGGACCGGACGGACCTGGCGATTCTCAACCGCCTGGCGCATCCCGTGGAAAACACCGGCGGCCAAGTTTGGCCGAAAGACCTCGGGCCATTCAAGGTCGCGCGGGTTCCCGCCCTGCCGGGCGCGAAGGTGGATGAGTGGATGCAATGGAAGGACGAAGGCGAGACGTCCTTCACGCCCTGGCTGGCGCGGCGTGGTGTGGGGCTGGGCGCGGTCACCTGGGTGGCGCAGGATTTGGGCAATGCCGCCCTGACGGGCAAGGCCAAGACCGGCTGGCGATACGTGTGGGACCGCGTATTCGATTGGAACAATCCCCGCGACGTCGCCGAGGACTACAAGCCTCCGGACGGCGCATTTGACCCCTGGCCTGCCGCCGAGAGGGCGCTGGACCTTGCGACCCAGGTGAGCCGGGATGGAATGGATTTGAGGAGCACGGCCGCGGTTTATCTGGCCATCGCGGGATTCTTCTTCGCCGTCTATTGGGGCATCGCCGGTCCCGGCATGTACCTCGTTCTGGCCATCAAAAAGCGGGCGAATTTAAGCTGGTTTTTGTTCGGCGCGACCGCGGTGGCGGCAACCGCGGTGACGGCGGCGCTGGTCAAAATCGTGGTTCGCGGCGCGCCCGAGCTTCGACACGTCAGCATCGTGCGCTACGCCATGGGCGAACCCGACGGCGTCATCGACAGCCGGTTCGGACTTTACATTCACCAGGACGGGCCCAAGGCCATCGGGCTTGGCGACACCGCGCCGCACGAGATCAGCTATCTCACCCCGTTCAGCCTGCATCCGCAATATGCTTCCAACTCCGATGAGTTGCCCTCCTATTCCGAATACCAGATCGCCGTGCCCGATGCCTCGGACTCCAATGCCGTATCCGTGACCATCCCCTATCGCAGCACGTCGAAGAAACTCCAGGCGCATTGGGTCGGCCAGATCAAAGGCGCCGTCGAGTTGGCGGCCGACACCCAGCAGGTGAAGGTCGATGAGAACCACAACTTGGCGGGAACGCTGATCAACCATACCGGGTATGATTTGTTGCACGTGTTTCTCGGCTTCAAGCAGCCGGGCTTCAGCCAGGGCGATCCGGACAGGGATGCCATTATCTACGTTGAGAAATGGGCCAACGACGATTCGCTGAAGCTCGGCGATTTAATGGTCAATAAGAACGTGATCGACCTGGAAAACCCGGATAAGCGCGGCAAGATCATGGGCGTCGATCCGTCTTACGGTTGGATGTGGGGCGTGACGGACAGGGGTGGGTCCTGGAGCCAGTTTTGGCGGGAACAAGGCACGAACCTGGAAAGCGACACCGACCTGGATTATGCGTTGCCGATGTTGACCTTTTTCGACCGCTTGCCGCCATGGGCCGAGCAGAACGGGCAGAAATCCAGCCGCTATGAACTGCGCCGTCATGGGGCCAGGCTGTTGGATTTATCTCCGGCAATGAGCGCGGGAAGTCTGGTGATTTGCGCCCGGGCGTTCGTGGACAACCAGGACAACGCCGCGCCGTTGCCGGTGCCGCTGACCGTTTCCGACGAGCCGGTCGGCGGCGCGGGAACGACGATTTACCAGTTCGTGTTGCCCTTGGATCGCACCGCCGTTTCGAGCTTGCCTTCGACGAGACCCGGCGGGCAGCAGTAAAGGGTGATCTCGCATGGCCGCCGTCATCAAGACCGTCAATCTCACCAAGCGTTACGGCTCGCTGGTCGCCTTGTCCAACCTGAATCTCGAGATCGCCGAGGGGGATTGCTTCGGATTCATCGGCCCCAACGGGGCGGGGAAGACCACGACGATCAAAATCCTCGCCACGCTCCTCCAGCCCACCTGGGGCGAGGCGCGGGTTTGCGATTACGTGGTCGGATACCAGTCGCGCTCGATCCGGCCGTTGATCGGGTACGTGCCGGATTATTTCGGCGCGTACGAGGACATGGTCGTCCAGGAATACCTGGAATTCTTCGCCGCCGCCTACAACATCAACGGCGCCCAGCGAACGAAGATCGTCAACGACGTCTTGGAACTGACCGATCTGGGCTTCAAGCGTGACGCCGCCGTGGATGGACTGTCGCGGGGAATGAAGCAGAGGCTCTCGATCGCCCGCGTGCTGGTCCACGATCCCAAGGTGCTGCTGTTGGATGAGCCGGCCGGCAACCTCGACCCGCGGGCGCGGATCGAGATGCGCGAGCTTCTCAAAGAGCTTCGGCGGATGGGCAAGACCATCCTGATCTCCTCGCACATCCTTCCGGAACTGGCGGATTTGTGCAACACGGTCGGCATCATCGAGCAGGGGGAACTGCTGTACAGCGGCCCGGTGGCCGACATCGTCCGCCGCGCCAGGGCCGGGACCGTCGTGCACGTCGGCGTGCTCCGCGCGCCCGAGCAGGCCGCGGCGCTGCTCGCTCAGCATCCCGACGTCGAATCCGCCGCGCCCAACAACGGGTACATCGAGGTCGCGCTCAAAGCCGGCGTGCAGGACTACAGCTTCATCCCGTCGCAACTCCTGGCGGCGGGATTCCAGATCAATCTGCTTCGCGAAGAAGAGGTGAACCTGGAAACGGCCTTCATGCGCCTGACGAAGGGCATGGTGCAATAAACCTTGCTTGGAATCGCGGACTATCTTTGGCGGCTGGTTCCGGGAAACCCGATCCTTCGCCGCGTCGTCGAAAACGCCGGGAAAAAGAGACGCGACGCGATCATCCGTTGCGGATACCTCGGGATCCTGGTCGTCGTCGTCCTCTATACCCTGGTCACCGGCAGCGACAACTCCGGCGATCTGGCGGCGCTGTCGCGCACGTCCACCGTCCTCTTCCAGCAGATGTCCTATCTGCAACTGGGGCTGGTCGCCCTGCTTTCCCCCATCTTCACCGCCGGCGCCATCACCCAGGAGCGGGACAGCCAGACCTACGACATTCTCCTTTCCACCCCCCTGACCAACGGGCAAATCGTCATGGGCTCGCTTCTCAGCCGCGAGTTCTTCATCATCGCCCTGCTGGTCAGCGGCATCCCCGTCTTCGCCGTGACGCAGATCTTCGGCGGCGTCGCCATCCAGAGCATCGTCTACAGTTTTCTCATCGCCGCCAGCACCGCCCTGGTCACCGGCGCCATGGCCATGGCCATCGCCACCTTCAAGGTCGGCACCCGCCGGACCATCTTCAGCTTTTATCTGTTCATCGTCGTCTACCTGGTCGGAGGATACCTGTTGGACCGGGTGGATTTCTTTCATCTCAACTGGGTGGACGCCGCCGGCAACCAGATTCAGGCCAAGACCAGCGCGCTGACGGCGCTTCATCCCTTCCTGGCGCTTCGGGTGATCTTCCACGACAAGAATTACACGCCGCCCAACCTGGCGGATTTGCCCCAGAGCTACCAAACCTGGCCGTTGGGTTGGTATTGGACCAGCCCCGCGTCGTTT
>JBEKIV010000149.1:0-9930 GCA_050011595.1 Tepidisphaeraceae bacterium | reverse complement strand
TAACGGACGCGGGGCAGTTTGAAGAGGCCGTCGGCTCCTGTCGAGAGGCCATTCGGCTCAAGCCTGATTTTGCCGGGGCGCACAACAATCTCGGCAACGCCTTGTACAACCTGGGGCGACTCAGTGAGGCGATTGCATCCTACTGTCAGGCCATTCGGCTCAAGCCTGATTACGCCGAAGCGCACAACAATCTCGGCAATGCACTGGCGGCCCAGAGGCAACTCGATCAGGCCATCGCCTCCTATCGTCGGGCCATTCGGTTCAAGCCTGATTACGCCTTGGCGCACAAGAATCTCGCCAACGCCTTGAAGGACATGGGGCAACTTGATGAGGCCATTGTTTCCTTTCGTCAGGCCATTCGAGTTAAGCCTGATTATGCCGAAGCCCACAGCAATCTTGGCAATGCTCTTAAGAACGTGGGGCGACTTGACGAAGCCATCGCCATCGTTCGGCAAGCGCTTCAAATCAAGCCCGATTTTGCCGGAGCGCACAGTAATCTGGTCTTCATGCTCCAATATCATCCCGGCTACGACGGCAGGATGATCCATGAGGAGGTCCGCCGCTGGAACCGACAGCATGCCGAGCCGCTCAAGAAATTCATTCAGCCGCACACGAACAGCCGCGACCCCGACCGTCGCCTGCGGATCGGCTACGTCTCAGCCGATTTTTTCGATCATGCCTCCGCCTTCTTTTTGTTGCCCCTGTTCCGCCACCATGATCCGCGGCAGGTTGAACTGTTCTGCTACTCCTTGCGGGCTCGTACTGACGCCGTGACGCAAGAAATGAAGAATCACGTTCAGCACTGGCGCACCGTAGCGGGATTGGCCGATGCGAAAGTCGCAGCACGGGTCCGCGAAGACCAGATCGACATTCTGATGGATTTAGCGCTGCACAGGTCGAAAAAGAGTCTTATGGTGTTCGCCCGCAAGCCAGCCCCGGTGCAGGCGACCTGGCTGGGCTATCCAGGCACGACCGGCCTGGACACCATGGACTATCGGCTTACCGATCCATACCTGGACCCTCCGGAGCTTGATGACGCTTGTTATTCGGAGCGGTCGATCCGTCTGCCGGATACGTTTTGGTGTTACGATCCTCTCACGAGCGAGCCGGCGGTCAGTGCGCCGCCGTGTCTGGAGAAGGGATTCATTACCTTTGGCTGCCTGAATAATTTTTGCAAGGTAAACGACGGCGTGCTTGCGCTGTGGGCAGGGGTTCTCAAGACTCTCCCCAACTCGCGTCTGTTGCTGCTGGCACCCGAGGGAAGTGCGCGCCAGCGCGTACTGGACCGGCTGGGCCGGGAAGGAATAGGCCCCGAGAGGGTGGAGTTTGTGTCAAAACAGATTCGTCTGGAGTATTTGCGCATCTATCACCGCATTGACATCGGCTTGGATACCGTTCCCTGCAACGGCCACACCACGAGCCTGGACTCATTTTGGATGGGCGTACCCGTCATCACGCTGGTGGGCCAGACGGTTGTTGGACGAGCGGGGCTGTCGCAATTGACCAACCTGGGGCTGACGGAACTGATTGCCCAAACGCCGGAACAGTACGTGCAGATCGCCACGGACCTTGCCAGGGATTTGCCGCGGCTGGGCGAGCTGCGCCGCACGCTACGAAAGCGAATGGAAGCGTCCCCGCTGATGGATACCCCGCGTTTCGCCCGCAACATCGAAGCGGCGTTCCGTCAGATGTGGCGGAATTGGTGCGAGGCGGGCGGGGAACCGAGTTTACAATGTCCGGCCCCATGACCCTTCAGCAACAACTCGAATCCGGCTTGTCGCATCACCAGGCCGGCCGCTTGGCGGAGGCGGAGAGGATTTATCGTCAAATCATCTCGCAGCAGCCCGATCATGCGGACGCATTACATCTATTGGGGGTGCTGTCCGGACAAGAGGGCCGGTTGGACGCGGCGGTGGAATTCATGCGGCGGGCGATCGCGATTTGTTCAACCAATGCGTTTTATTACAGTAACCTCGGCAACGCGCTGGCGGATATGGGGCAATTTGACGAGGCGATCGCCGCCTGCCGGCAGGCCATTCGGCTCCAGCCTGATGACGCTGATGCACACAACAATCTCGGCAACGCCTTGAAGCACAAGGGGCAACTTGAGGAGTCCATCGCTTGCTATCGGCAGGCCATTCGGCTCAAGCCTGATCATGCTGAAGCGCACAACAATCTCGGCCACGCTTTGAAGGACAATGGGCAACTGGATGAGGCCATCGCTTTCTTTCGCCAGGCGATTCGGCTCAAGCCTGATCTTGCCGAAGCGCACCGCAATCTCGGCACTGCCTTGAAGGACAAGGGGCAATTTGACGAGGCGATCGCCGCCTATCGCCAGGCCATCCGGCTGAAGGTCGATTATGCCGTCGCGTACTGCAATCTCGGCAACGCATTGGAGAGCAAGGGGCAACTTGAGGAGGCCCTGGCTTGCCATCGGCAGGCGATTCGACTCAAGCCTGATCTTGCCGAAGCACACTACAACACGGGCATCGTCTTGCAACGCAGGCACCAACTGGACGAGGCGATCGCGGCCTATCGGCAGGCGATTCGGCTGAAGCCTGATCTTGCCGAAGCGCACAGCAATCTCGGCAACACACTGGCGGCCAGGGGCGACCTTGACGAGGCGATCGCTTCGCACCAGCAGGCCGTTCGGCTCAAGCCTGATGACGCGAGAACGCACAGCAATCTGATCTTCACCCTCCAATATCATCCCGGCTACGACGGCAAAATGATCCATGAGGAACTTCGCCGCTGGAACCGAAAGCACGCCGAACCGCTGAAGAAATTTATTCAGCCGCACACCAACAACCGCGACCCCGACCGCCGGCTGCGCATCGGCTACGTGTCGCCGGATTTCCGCGAGCAAGTGGTTGGCCAGAATCTGCTGCCGCTGTTGCGCCAGCACGATCATCGGCAAATGGAGATTTTCTGTTACGCCGATGTTGTCCGGCCTGACAGGCGGACCGAGGAACTTCGGCGTTGCGCAGATGTCTGGCGCAGCATCGTGGGGCTGGGCGACTCCCAGGCTGCCGATCTGATTCGGCAGGACCGAATCGACATTCTGGTGGATTTGTCGCTGCACGGGGGGAACAACCGCCTCGTGGTATTTGCCCAGAAGCCGGCCCCGGTGCAGGTGACGTACCTGGGGTATTGCGGCGGCACGGGCATGGATGCGATGGACTATCGACTGTCCGATCCCTATTTGGATCCATCGGATTCGGATTTATCGCTTTACAGCGAGCGGACGATCCGGCTGCCGGAAACCTATTGGTGTTACAGCGTGGCCGGCCCGACTCCCGATCCATCGCCGCCGCCGGGAGCGACAATCGGATACGTCACCTTCGGCTGCCTGAACAATTTCGCCAAAGTTCCGCCTTCGCTGGATCTGTGGGCGGAGATTCTGCGAGGCGCGCCGCGGTCGCGGCTGATCGTTCATTCCCATCCGGGAACGCATCTGGATGGGGTGCGCGAGCGATTTGCCGGGAAGGGCATTTCGCCGGATCGGCTCCAGTTCCCCAGCCGGCAGCCGTGGCCGGAATATATGCGAACCTACGGCCGGATCGACATTGCTCTGGACCCCTTTCCCTGGGGTGGGGGAATCACGACCTGCGAAGCGTTGTGGATGGGCGTGCCGGTCGTGAGTCTTGTCGGCCGGACGGCCGTGGGGCGCGGCGGCGCCAGCATCCTGGCCAACATCGGCGTGCCGGAACTCGTCGCCCAGACGCCGGAACAATACGTGCAGATCGCCGCCGCGCTGGCCAGGGATTTGCCGCGGCTGGCGGAGCTGCGCCGCACATTGCGTGCGCGGATGCAGGCGTCACCGCTGATGGATGCCCCGCGTTTCGCCCGCAATGTCGAAGCGGCGTATCGGCAGATGTGGCGGAATTGGCGCCAATAACAATTGATAATGGACAATTGATGATTGACCAATGACAAATCGTGCGATGGCGCATATAAATTCGGGCGTGTCGGCTGAGGCGCTGGAAAAACTATTGCGGGATTTGCCGCGGAACGGAAGACTGGTCAAGGACCGGGGATATCGGCAGGTCTGGCGATTCGAGATCGAGGGGCGGGGATATTACCTGAAATTTTATCCGCGGCGGGGAATGTCGCTGAAGCGGAGATTGCGGGGCAGCCCGGCGGTGCGGGAATTTGTCCGGCTTCAGGCCCTGCAGCGCGCGGGCGTGCCGGCGCCGCGGGCGGTGGCGCAGCTTTCGGGATTCCGATTGAATGAACAGATCGGGGATGCGGTGATCCTGGAGGCGATCGAGCCGGCAACGGCGCTGGACCAGCACGTCACCGAACTGGCTCTGATGGGCCAGGAGATCCCGGATCGGCCGAAGCTGGCGAAAAAGGTGATCGAGCTTGTCCGGCGGCTTGGCAAAGCGCGGCTGGGGCACGACGATCTGCATCTGGGCAACATGCTGCTGCACGATGACGAGGTTTATCTTCTGGACGGTTACGCGATCCGGTTCGGGGGGCTGAGGATGAGCGACGTCATGAAGCTGGCGCACAGCGTGCGGGGCCTGGCGACGCGAACGGAATTGCAGCGGGGCTGGAACGAGTTGGGGCCGGGGGGAAAAATGCCCGGGGGGAATGCGGTGAGCCGGCGGCAATGGCGGAAATCCCTGGAGCGGGCGCGGCGGGGAAACGACTATTTCGGTTTGCTGAAGTCCGGGGCCTGGCGCGGGGTTTTCTTCAAGCAGTACAAATACGCGAGGCGGTGGTCGGCGGCGAGCGGATTGCGAATCTCGGCCCAAGATTGGGAACGCGCCTGGCCGAAGTTGTTGGGCCAGATCGAAGCGGATCAGTTGGCGGTGATCAAGCGTGGGGCGAGCGGGGACGTTCTGGCGGGGGAGCTGGAATTGGGGGGCCGGAGGGTTTCGGTGGTGGTGAAGCGGCCGTTCAAGCGGTATTGGTATCGCTACGTGAACGAGATAGGCCGGGGAAGCCGGGCGTGGCGGGCGTGGCATAAGGCGTGGGCACTGGTGGTGCGCGACATTCCCACGGCGTGGCCGCTGGCGGTCATGCAAAAACGGGCGCTCGGATACATTACGGATAGCGTGATCGTTTTGGAGCGTGTGGAGGGTTCGGTGCTGGCACACGCGGATTTGGATGCGATGGCGGCGAAGGAGCGGGAGATGCTGATGCGGCGCACCGGGCGCATCCTTCGGCAGATCGACGAGCTTGGGCTTTCACATTTTGACGCCAAGGCGACGAACTGGATCGTTCAGGCGGATGCCAAACTCGGCGCCCGGCCGGTGCTGGTGGACGTGGACGGCATTCGCTTCCGGCGCTGGCGAGCGCTGGGGATTGAACGGTTGTTGCGGGCGATGCGGGATCATCCGCAATACACGGTGGCGGATTCACTGGCGCTTTGCCAGGGGTATGCCCCGTTTTCACGGATATCGCAAGAAGGGAAAGGATGAGCGGAGTTTCGGCGCCAAGTTCGGGGGCTAGTCCGCGGCGGGTGCTGATCATCAAGCCCAGCGCGATCGGGGACGTCGTTCACGCGTTGCCGATCCTGCCGCGGCTGCGAAGGCTGTGGCCCGGGGCGAAGCTGAGTTGGTTGGTGACGCCGGGGTGCGCGGCGCTGGTGGAGCGGCATCCGCTGGTGGATGAGGTGATTCTGTTCGAGCGGAAGCGATTGGGGAGAGGCTGGCACAGCCCGGCGGCGTTGTGGGAATTGGGTGCATTCCTTGGCGCGCTTCGGCGGCGGAAATTTGATTTGGTGATCGATCTTCAGGGCCTGTTCCGCAGCGCTTGCGTTTCGCTGGCCAGCGGAGCGCCGCGAAGGATCGGATTCTCCAACGCGCGGGAGTTTGCTCCGCTGTTTTACAGCGAGTTGGTGGACTGCTCTTGGGAGAAGGAACATGCGGTGGAGCGATATTTGAAGATCGCGTCGGCGCTGGGCTGCGCGGATGGTCCGGTGGAATTCCAATTTGCGGTGGATGATGAGGACCGGGGTTATATCGAGCGATTGATCCCGGCGGGGACGGCATACGCGGTGCTGATGGCGGGGACGAATTGGCAAACCAAGCGCTGGCCGGTGGAAAAGTTCGCGGCGATGGTGAGGCCGCTGAAGGAACGATTTGGGTTGGAAACGGTGGTTGCCGGCGCGGCGGCGGATGCGGGGCTGAGCGGTCGAATCCCCGCGAAGTTCGATCTGACCGCAAAGACCAACCTGCGGCAAATTGTCGCATTATTGGAAAGGGCCGGGTTGGTGATCGGGAATGATGCGGGGCCGATGCACATGGCGGCGGCGATGGGAATTCCGCTGGTGGCGGCGTATGGCCCGACCGATCCGGCCCGCACGGGGCCGTTTGGGCGGGATGACAGCGTGGTACGGCTCGATTTACCGTGCAGTCCGTGCTATTCCCGGACTTGCTGCCATCGGAGTTGCATGGAATGGCTGGAAATTGACCCAATTCTGGAAACGGCGGCAGAACAAATCGGCAAATGGGGAGGTTTGAGAGGTGCAAAAGATTGCAAACATTAAGATTTCGTTAGTTGCGGCTAAAAGTTTGTTCGGCCTGAGCCAGGGGGGTACACTTTGCTGCCAGTTCCAAGGAAGGCCAAATCTATGCCAGCGCAACTTCGGGCCGCATTCCGGGCAGTGGTGTTGCCATCGGCTGATGCTTATCCCCAGGATACGCCGACGCGGCGATTGCTTGGACAACTCGGCCATGACGTGGCGCGCGCGCATTCGCCGGATCATGCGCTGGAACTGATCACTTCGGAACACACCGATTTGCTGGTGGTGGACATCAGCAACAGCGCCAACCGGGAACTGTTCGATGCGCTGAGCGAGATGCCGGCGTCGAAGAGGCCGAATCAAGTCGCGGTGTTCAGCGATTCGATTGACGTGCAGCTTCGTGAATGGCGTCGGAAAGTTGCGCCCTGTCACGTCCATGTCTTCCTCAAGCCGCTTCACATGCACGGACTTCTCAACGTGCTGCGGCAAATGGAACGCCGGCAAGCCGGGGCGGATGCGTAGTCATCGCGGGTAATGCGATCAGTACAGGCCATCCCATCGCTCGGGGTCTTCCTCGGGTAGGAGAATGGCGTTGACTCGGCGACGGAGCGAAGCGGGCGTCGGCCTGCGCGGCGGGGGCTGGGGTGGAAGATCAAACAGACCGCCGGGCACGAGCAGCGGCTCCGCTTGATAGACGCGCCGCGACGACACGGCAAAATACGATGAATCGAACAGGTCTTGGGGACTGGCGATGACACAACTCATGGCCTGGCTCCTTCCGCAGCGATCACGTCCATGTCGATTTTCCACGGGTCGGATCGGTCGGGCGGGGGCGCTACCATTAGTGGTGCGGGAACATTTTCTAAGCGTCTGATAATGCGGCGGGCGGCAATTCCGATAAGTCGGATCGGGGGGGGAGGATTCCACTCCATGAACGCCGCTCGGAAGACGACATTTGAATTCAGAAATTCGGAGTGAGGCAGCTAGTGGGTCAAATTAAACGTCTATGATTGCAGCGAGCGTCTTATACGGTTTGCACTTTTCAGATGGGCGTCAATGGAAGCCCCGGATGTACATCGGGCTACGGGAAGCGCAACCGATTTCTGTAATTGGTATTAATTGTGGACTGGGCTAATTCCCAGTCGTTGTGGTCGGTCGCTGGATCGAAATGGAATGTGCGATGACCAAGTGCTCATCGGGCGAGTTGCCTGAAAGACTCGACAATGGCTTTGACGATTGGCGCCTCCTTTTTCCCTTGTGGGTGGACCGCAACTACGACTTGGACAGTTGAATCGTTGCCCGGAACTTGTACCGTTCCGAACCACTTCACCCACTTCACTTCGGCGTCTCGCTCTTGGCGCGATACGTGGTCCAGGCTGTTTACGAACGGTTCTGCCCAGTCCCAACCCGTAAGAAACAGAATCCGTTTCGGCGTCCAAAGCCGAACTTCTCCGGCAAGGTGTAGCTTGCACTTTTCCAGTTGGGCACTCATCAATGCGGGGGAAGGATTTCCGCCTTTGTATGGGGCAACTTTGTAAAGATTGGACCAGATCAGGCTTTTTGGCCAGTCGTCGTCCGTGGCGATCTCAAGTAAGCGCGATACGCACCGAATCACCCGCCAGAATGCCGACCTGTGAGTGTTGTAACATTTCTCCCTCCCCCATTGATCGATCACCCACTGCATGGGGCAGCGGTGGATTGTCTCGCTGCTCTTTGCGACGACTTCATCAATTCTTTCTTTCCTGCGTTCGGGAATCTTCGCTTGTTCCACGGTCCACATACCCGACCATTTATTGACCGCCCGCCCGACGACCATCAACTCGCCCTTGGCCTTGGAGCCACGCATGGGAAAAAATGTCGTCAGCTCGCAGCCTTCAAGATGGTGGTCTTCTGCAACTGAGAGAAGAAGTTCGTCGTGGATTTTTCGAGGCTGTTGCACCAAACGTCTCCGCGTCAGCAAGTATTCGTGGAGAAAACCAAGAGGTCCACAACCCGACAGACCTCAGTCCACGCCGAAGTTCATGATTTCCACAAAGATAATAGCAAAGATTTCGACTGGTGTCTTGGCACACTGATGGTTCCTTGAGCCGTTGCAGCGCAAGGGGGGGGTTCCCTTGGGAATGCAGCCGAGTTCAACCGAAGCTCGCGGCCGTGGTCACGCTGGGCCATCGGTGTTAAAATCCGGTGATGAGCACCACAACAGCACCCTCGCGCACGTTGAGTTCGCTCTCTTCCCGCCGGCAGAAGCGGGTCAGTGAATTGCGCGGAAAGTATGCCCACGTCCGAACAAGCAGCAGGGCCTTCGCCGCCCAAAAACAACGTGAGATTTCGAAAGAGGACAAGCGGCGATGAACCGCATACTGGACGCCTGCGCCATGATCGCATTTCTCAGGGACGAGCCCGGCGCGGAAGTTGTGGAGGCAATCCTGACCCATCCCACCGAGCGGTGTTTCGCACACGCGGTCAACCTTTGCGAAGTATATTACGACTTCCTTCGAAGCTCAGACGTGCGGACGGCGCGCATGGCGATTGAGGATCTCGAACGGGTCGGCGTTCGCACGCGCCGTGATATGGGCAGAGCGTTCTGGCAGCGAGTTGGGGATTTGAAAGGCACGATTCAAAAAATCTCGCTGGCCGACTGTTTTTCACTGGCGTTGTCTGAAAAGCTCACCGGGGACGTGGTTACGTCCGACCACCGCGAGTTTGATCCGCTGGTCGAGGCCAAGCTCGCGCGAATCACGTTCATCCGCTGAAATGGAATCGAAGGCAGTTCGAACTTTCAGAAAGGCTTACACGGCGCGGAGGTGGCGGATGATGCGGCCGGCGTGAATGTAGACGACGTCGTCGGCGATGCGCTCCGGATTTTTGGCGATCATGATGTTGCCAAGCTCGGCGTTGGCCTTCTGGCCGTCCGTTTCCATGAGGCTGATCACGACCGTGTCTGCTTTGCATGGGTCGGATCGGTCAAGCGGGGGCGCTACCATTAGCGGTGCGGCGAGGTTTATCGCGCGTTTGATACTGTGCGGGGCGGCAATTCCGATAAGTCGGATCGGGGAAGGGTGCTATTCGAATGATGCCGCTTGGGTGGGGACATTTGAATACGGAAATTTTGCAAAGGCCGGCCGAATTGGCGAAAGCCACGCGCCATAGAAAAGCGGACGAGAAGTTCTTCGTGTACGCTGTCAGCCGGGAGCAAACAATTCAAAAAATGGCGGAAAGACGGCGATCAGAGCCAGCAAGATGAGGAGCAGGGTGATCGCCATGATCTTCCGCGGCGACTGAATATCCCGATTCTTCCAGCGGACGTGAAGAACCGCCCAGGCAATCAGCCAAATGATCACTGCCAACGCGGCTTTTCCGGAGAGATCGCCGGTAGGATTGTAAAAGTTGAGGGCGTTGGAGACGGACTTGGACGCCACAGCCAAATCAACAAGCGCGCCTAGGGACGCGCATCC
>JBEKIV010000148.1:0-10043 GCA_050011595.1 Tepidisphaeraceae bacterium | reverse complement strand
AGCCGGGTCGTTTTTTTGCAGATCGGGGTCGGTGCTGCTGAGCGAACTGGCGGCGGTTCGCAAGGCGTCCATCGGCTCGGTGGAGTGGGGTAAAGCCTTGAGCACCGCCAGGGTGTGGGGCGGCAGGGCGGCATGAACACCAAGCTGGGCCTTGAGTTGCGTCAATTCCGAGCGGTCCGGAAGCCTGGCCTTCCACAGCAGGAAGGCGGTTTCCTCGAAGGTGGCGTTTTCGACCAGGTCGGCGATTTCGTATCCGCGATAGACCAGCCGGCCCTCCAGGCCGTCGATAAAGCAGATTTCGCTGGTCGCCGCGACGACGCCCTCAAGCCCGGCCGGATTTTTCGTCGGAGACGAAACCGCTTGACTCATGACGCTCCGATGGGGGAAGTGCGCAGGTTCGGCCGGACTATAGCGGTGACATATTTCCGCGTCAATTCGATTCCGGACGGGGCGGAATTCTTTGGAAAATCCGTGTTGAAACGGCTGTCCAAACTTGACGCGGCGGGGCGGAATTTGCAAGCTCTGAGGGCATGGAGCAAACACTTTTCAGCAAGATAATCGCCCGGAAAATCCCGGCCAAAATCGCCTACGAGGACGAATCTTATATCGCGATTTACGACGTCAACCCGCAAGCACCGGTACATTTGCTGGTGATCACCAAGAAGCTCATCCCGACGCTGAACGACGTGAAGCCGGCGGATGCGGGATTGGTGGGAGGGATGTTCCTGGTGGCGGGGCAATTGATGAAGCAAATGGGGCACAGCGAATACCGGACGATCTTCAATTGCGGTTCCGGCGCCGGGCAAACGGTGTATCATCTCCACCTCCATGTCATGGCGGGCCGGCCATTTACGTGGCCGCCGGGGTAGCCGCGGCACCAAAACGCTTCTCACCGGCGGTTTCTCCTTGACAGCCTCCATGATTTCATTATGATATCACAATGATAACACTCAACGAATGGAGGTTGATATGGCAATGGCGGTTGTCGCGTCTCAACGGGAGAATCAGGTGAGGGCGCTTCCGGGCTGGGGCATGTTTCCCTTGCTGCTGGTACTGCTGCTGGGCGATATTGGATTGCTTGTTTATTGTCTGACACTGCCATCAAGGCCGCACTTGGAGCCGAGCGAGTTCTGGGAACTGTTCATTCCGGTGATGCTGGCGCTGGTGACAATCGTTATTTTGCTGAAGGGGCTGTTTACCCTCCAGCCCAACGAGGCCCGGGTGCTGATTCTCTTCGGAAAGTACAAGGGAACGGTCCGGGAGAGCGGATTTCATTGGGCGAATCCGTTTTATACGAAATCGCCCAAGGGGCGCATTCTGCAGCTTCAACTGGCGGGCGGGTCGCAGATTCAACGCACCACCTCGGCGCGATACAAAATTTCCCTGCGGGCCCGCACGCTGAACGGGGAGAAGCTGAAGGTCAACGACAAACGCGGCAACCCGATCGAAATCGCGGCGGTGATTATTTGGCGCGTCAACGATACGGCGCAGGCCGTGTTCGACGTGGATGATTACGAAAAATACGTGCAAACGCAGAGCGAAACCTCGCTGCGCCACATCGCCAGCGCCTATGCGTACGATGACGGCGAGCCGGACGAAATCACGTTGCGAAGCGGAATGGACGAGATTTCGCAGGCGCTGCGCAGGGAATTGCAGGAGCGGCTGGCCAAGGCTGGAGTGATGGTGGACGAGGCGCGGCTGACGCATCTGGCGTACGCGCCGGAAATCGCGCAGGCGATGCTCCGCCGCCAGCAGGCCGAGGCGGTCATCGCCGCCCGGCAGAAGATCGTCCACGGGGCGGTCAGCATGGTGGAGATGGCCCTGAAGGACCTGGCGGAGAAACAGGTGGTCACGCTGGATGATGAGCGCAAGGCGGCGATGGTGAGCAACCTGATGGTCGTGCTCTGCGGCGAAGCGGAAGTTCATCCGGTGATCAACACCGGGACCCTTTACACCTGAGCAACCGGATGGCTCAGCGAAAGAGTTTAGTTTTGCGGATCGATCCGGCGCTGTGGACGGAAATCGAGCGTTGGGCGCAGGAGGAGCTGCGGAGCGTCAACGGCCAGATCGAGTATTTGCTGAAGCGTGCCGTCGTGGCGCGGGGGCGGAAGTTGCAAGACGGGGCGGACGACGCGCCGCCCGGAAATCAGGGACAGTCACCTATTTCGAATTCTGAAAACAGGTGACTGTCCCAATCCCGTTAAGATGGCCATCCGCGACCGAATTTCGGAGCGAGGTTAGCCAAGTATATTGTTGCCCTAATTTGCTTCTCACCCCGCGACGCCGATGAGGATTCCGGCGACGAAAACCAGGACGCCGCCGACGATGACCTGGAAGGCGGCGGAGAGAAACGGCGTGTCCATGTAATGGTTGCGGATATAGCTGATGGCCAGGAGTTCGATGGCGACGACGACGACGGCGACGGCGACGGCGGTTCGGAAATTGGGGATGAGGAAGGGGAGGGTGTGTCCGATGCCGCCGGCGGTGGTCATCAATCCGCAGACGATGCCGCGAAGGAGGGGTTTGCCGCGTCCGGTGAGGCTGCCGTCGTCGCTGAGGGCTTCGGCGAAACCCATGGAGATTCCGGCGCCGACGCTGGCGGCGAGTCCGACGCGGAAGGCGTCGAGGGAATTTTGGGTTGCAAACGCGGCGGCGAAAAGCGGGGCAAGCGTCGAGACCGAGCCGTCCATCAATCCGGCGAGGCCGGGCTGGACCACCTGAAGCACGAACATCCGGCGCTGGGCATGCTGCTCTTGTTCCCGGACGTCGGGGGTGAGAAGTTTCTCTTCGAGCGATTCGGCCAGATCGGAGTGTTTTCGTTCGGCCTCGGCCAGGTCCACGAGCAATTGGCGGGTGGGGGCATCGGAGACTTTTTTGGCGGACTGCTCGTAAAACCGACGGGTTTCCAGTTCCATGGACTCGGCCATTTTGCGTACGGAATCGATGCCCAGGACGGTGGAGAGCCAGACCGGTTTTCGCTGGATGAAGCCTTTGACGTCGCTTCGGCGGATGAGGGGGATGTGATCGCCGAAGCGTTTGCGGTACGTTTCGGTCAGTCTGCGGTGGTGTTCGAGTTCTTCGAGGTGCATCTCCTGGAATATTTTGGCCGTCGCGGGATATTCGTTGGCGAGGCGGTCGGCGACGTCGGCGTAAATGCGGGCGTCATCTTCCTCGGAAGAAATCGCCAGCGCCAGAATCTCCTGTTCCGAAAGATCGCAAAAGCGTTTGGCCATGGGGATGTCCTTTCATCGGGGGCGGGGAGATTCTACTCGATTGGCGCACGAATACGCCGCACAAGTGCGGCGGCCACACAAAATACAAAATGCGGGGAATTACTGCTTCACCGGGGCGACTTGGAGGGCTTTTCGGACTTCGCTGAGCAACTGCTCGACCTTGAAGGGCTTGAACAAGACGGCTTGCAGGCCTTCCTGGCTGGCGCGGACGATGCTGTGGTTGGGGTCGTAGCCGAAGCCGGTCATGAGGATCACGGGGGTGTTGGTATTGAGTTTGTGGACGGCGGCGAAGACGTCGTAGCCGCTCTTGTCGGGCATTTTGATGTCGCAGATGACCAGGTCGAAATGGGATTGCTCGATGAGGGTGATGGCTTCGATGCCGGAGGCGGCCAGGGTGACGGCGGCGTGATATTTGCGGAGGACGTCGCTGATGGTGTTGCGGATGTTGGGCTCGTCGTCGGCGACGAGGACCTGGGTGTTGCTGATGATGGGGTCGTCGGCGCCTTTGACGTCGCCGGCGCCCAGGATGGTGTTGGGGCCTTCGGCGGCTTGGCGGAGGCTGTTGCGGATGGCGCCGACATTGTCGAGGATCTGCTGCAATCGTTGGCGGAGGTCGTCCTGTCCGATGTATTCCTCGATGAGGGCGTTGGCGTCGGAGGCGATGTCGTTGAGGGGTCCGGCGACTTCACTACAGACGTCGTCGGCGACCTTGTGGCTGGTGCTGACGCGCTCGACGACCATGAGATCGAGAATGTTCAGGGCGACGGCGACGTATCGGCCGAAGATTTCGGCGAACTGGCGGTCGTCCTCGTTGAAGGCGGCGCGCTGGCGGCTTTCGATGTTGAAGATGCCGATGACCTTGTCGTGCAAACGCAAGGGGACGGTGAGGCTGCTCTTGGCGCTGTCCAGGCCGACGACGTAGCGTGGATCGCGCTCGACGTCGGGGCAGATATAGCTGCGGCCGGTGGCGGCGACGTAGCCGCTGATGCCGTTGCCCTCGCTTTCGGCGCAGAGATCGATGGACAGGGCCTCGGGCGGCAGGCCGGCGCTGATGACCAGTTCGAGCTTGTTGGTCTTGCGGTCGAGCAGGCGGATGGCGAAATGATCGAAGTGCATGAGATCGCGGGTGAAGCTGATGATTTTTTCTTCCAGGAGCTTGAGGCGCTGGCCGACGTTGAGCTTGGACATGGCATCGCCTTCAAGGCGGACCAGTTCGCGGCCGGCCTTGTCGATGGCGTCGATTTTCTGCTGCAATCGCCGGGTGCCGGTGGCGTCCCAAACGACCGCGACGACCTGGACGACCTGACCGCGCGGATTGATCACGGGGCTGGCGATCAATTCCATGAATTGCTGGTCTTCGATGTTCAGGGCGTAGCGTTTGGATCGGCTGAAGGCGGGGGCGTCGGAGGTTTGCGGGCTGACCTGCTTGCTGAAAATGTCGAAGGCTTCCTGACAGGTGCGGCGGATTTTTTCGTGGACCCTCGCCGGCCAGGCCTGCATTTTTTTGTTCATCCAGTTGGAGCGGCCCTCGCGATCGACGATGCAAACGCCTTCGCCGATGGTGTTGAGGATGAGATTGGCCTGCTGGCTGATGAGGGCGCGTTCCAGGGGGAGGAAATCGGCGGCCTCGGAAAAGATCGCGGTGAAATGTTCGGTCTTGATCAGCTCGATGGCCTTGTCGATCGAGTCAACCTGCTCGACGTCACACTGCGATTTAAGGGATTCGATGGCGACGGAGTTGGCCGTCGTGGGCGTGGCTAAGACCAAAATTCTGTTGCGCGGAGCTTCCAAATCCTGGTTTCCAGCTTGCGGCGGTAAATTGTATTGTAGATGGTGAAACATTTGGCCGTCAAACGAAAAGTAAACGACCAGCGCCGTTATCGGACCGGCGGAAGGATTTACCGGCAAGAATGACCGATGATAGCACATCCGTCTTGCCTGACGGGGGGTTACGGATAGACTGGGATGTCTGGCCGGTCCGGGGGGCGTGACCTGCACCGGGAACCGACGTTTGGGATGGAGTTGTTTGATTTGCCGGAGGTCTGAATGTGTGGAATTGTAGCGTACGTCGGCAGGAAAATTGCCCAGCCGCTGCTGATTGAAGGCCTGAAACGGCTGGAATATCGCGGCTATGACTCGGCCGGGATCGCGGTCATCGATCACAACCATCAATTGCACATTCGCCGGGCCGTTGGGCGGATCAGCGTCCTGGAAAACAGCCTGATGCATGGCGAGCCGCTGCCCAAGGCCCATTTGGGGATGGCGCATACGCGTTGGGCGACCCACGGGGCGCCGACGGAGTGCAACGCCCACCCGCATACCGATGACAAGGGACTGATTGCCCTGGTTCACAACGGCGTGATTGAAAATTACGTCGCCCTCAAACAGTTCCTCAGCGAAAAGGGGCACACGTTCTCCAGCCAGACCGACACCGAAGTGCTGGCGGTGCTGGTGGGGGACATTTACGCGGAATTGAAGGCCAAGAACCACCTGAGCAACGGGGTGTCGCTGCTGCAACGGGCGGTGCAGGCGGCGCTGCACCAGGTGGAAGGGACGTACGGCATCGCGGTCATCTGCAAGGACGAACCGGATACCCTGGTCGTCGCCAGAAAGGGAAGCCCGCTGATCATCGGCGTGGGCAAGGATGAATACATCGTCGCGTCGGATTCCAGCGCGATCGTCGAGCACACGGCCAGCGTGATCTATCTGAACGACAACGAGATGGCGGTGCTGCGCCCGGACAGCTTCCGGACAACGACCATCGAGGACGTGGAAATCAGCCCGGTCATCAACCAGTTGGAAAACAAGATCGAGGCGTACGAGCTGGGGACCTACGACCATTACATGCTCAAGGAGATCTTCGAGCAGCCGACGGCCGTGAGGAATTGCCTGCGCGGGCGAGCCGACCAAAAGGAAGGTCGGGTCGTTCTGGGCGGATTGACGGGGCACGCGCGGGAGCTGCTGCGCGCTCGGCGGTTCATCCTGACCGGACAGGGCACGGCGTGGCACGCGGGGCTGCTGGGAGATTATTTGCTGGAAGACCTGGCGAAGGTGGTCACGGAATGCACGTACGCGGCGGAATTCCGCTATCGCAACCCAATCGTCGAGGAGGGAACGGTGCTGGTGGCGATCAGCCAGTCGGGCGAAACGGCCGATACGCTGGCGGCGCTGCGCGAGGGGAAGGAAAAAGGGGCGTTGTGCCTGGGAATCGTGAACGTCGTGGGCAGCACGATCGCGCGGGAAACGGACGGCGGGATCTATCTCCACGCCGGCCCCGAAATCGGCGTCGCCAGCACCAAGGCCTTCACCTGCCAGTTCGTCACGCTGGCGCTGCTGGCGCTATTCATTGGGCGGCGACGGTTCATGGGCCAGGCGCAGTGCCAGGAAATCCTCGAGGGGTTATGCGCCATGCCCGAGCGGATGGAAAAAGTCCTGTCCCTCAGCGAGGAAATCAAGAAGATCGCGCTGAGCTTCAGCGACCGCGAGAACTGGCTGTTCCTGGGCCGCGGATATAACTATCCCGTGGCGCTGGAAGGGGCGCTGAAGCTGAAGGAAATCAGCTACATCCACGCCGAAGGGATGCCGGCGGCGGAAATGAAGCACGGCCCGATCGCGTTGATCACGCCGGAAATGCCCGTGGTTTTCGTGGCCACCCAGGGGCTGCAATACGAAAAGATCATCAGCAATATCGAAGAGGTCCGCGCCCGCGGCGGCCGGGTGATCGCCGTCGCCACCGAAGGCGACACGCAAATGAAGCGATACAGCGATCACGTCATTTACGTTCCGGACGTGATGGAATGTTTGCAGCCGTTGGTGACGGTGGTGCCGCTGCAATTGCTGGCGTATCACGCGGCCGTGGCGAGGGGATTCGACGTGGATAAGCCGCGGAATCTGGCCAAGAGCGTGACGGTGGAGTGATGGGGTTCAACCTGATCGTTTAGCGTCAGCGACTGTACTGGTTCCCTCATCGAGTTCCAATCCCGAAGCGATATAAGCGAATGATTGTTGGCGGCCGTCGTCGTATTTGACAACGAGGCAACCCAGCCCGGCGGTGCTAACCTCGATCAATGTGCCGCGAAATCCCCAGGCATCTCGAACTCGCTTGCCGACGGTGAAGCGAGGCAGAGTTGCTTCCAGGTTTCGCCGTGTCTTTCGGCGACGAAACCACTGGCGGATCTGATCGATGAGCGACGGCGCCGGTGGGGTTGGCGGGGTCGGCTCAAACGAACTTCCGTCAGGCCTATAAATTTCGCCATCATCTCCCTGAGCAGTGGCGCCGAGTTTTGCGGCAAGCGCGACCATCTTAATGATGAGCGCTTCCTCCGGGTTCTTCGATACAATTTGTCCTTCATCCCATCGCAGTGTTCCCTGGTCGTTCTTCCAGGAAGCGACCTTGCCTGAATCTTCGGCGCCGACTTGGGAATACCAGGAGAGGTCCGCATCGCCGTCAACCAGTTTTTGCCATTCGGAGAGCGCTATGGCGGGGCCGTCTTCATCCGACCAGTTGACTTTGCGGGTGATGTGAAGTTCGTAACCCATCGAAATACTCCCGTGAACGCACGTGGGGGATTATAGCTTGAGAATCTAAGATTGAAAAACGTTACTGTTTGAGGGGAGGGAAGAAGTCCTCTTTGTTGGGCGGAGCCGGGCCGTCCTCGGCCCGGATTGACCGGGGCGGGGACGCCCCGGCTCGGTGAAGTTGCAACGAACACGTCTTTACGGGTATTTTGCCAATTCATACATGGAGCAGGCCCGGCATCAATCTCGCAGCCTGTCACAATTTTTTCAGCGCCGACCGGCTGTCCTGTTTACATTTCTGATCGCACTGGGAATCGGAATCGCCGGTGTCTTGCCGACCAAGCCGGGGTTGTGGCTCTGCGGGGCGGCGGGATTGCTCGTTGCGGCGATTTTTGTTCGCTGGGCAATTCCGCGCGCGGCGTTGCTGGTTTGCGCGACGGTTCTCGTTGGAGTCGCGGCGGCGCAAATCGCGGGGTTTCAGTTTCCGGCGGATTCGATTTGGGGGTACACCAGCGATGGAGAGCGGTTTGCGGAATTGGAGGTGGCGATCGATCAGCCGCCGCGGCTGGTCATGCCGTCGCCGGCCGAATTGCGGCTGTTGCCGCCGAAGCAGACGACGGTGGCGTTAGTGCGGGCGGTGAAGACGACTCAGGGTTGGGAAAGGGCCAGCGGGAGAATCGCGCTGACGGTCGAGCAGCCGAACGTGGAGATGCGCGCCGGGCAGATCGTGCGGGTGACGGGGATGCTGGCGCGTCCGGCGGGGCCGATGAATCCGGGTGAATTTGATTATGCGGGGTGGTGCCGGGAGCAGCGGATTTTGGCGACGTTCCGCGTCGGGCATGCCGACGGAGTGGCGATCGAGCGGGACGGGGCGGCCGGGCCGGTCGTTTGGCTGCGCGAAAAGACGCGGCATCTTCTGGCCCTGGGGTTTAATGACAACGAGTCGTTCGATCACGTTCTGCTGCGGGCGTTTGTGCTGGGCGATCCCGATCCGCAGCTTCGCGATCTGGACGAACGATTCGTGCGCACGGGGACGATTCACTATCTGTCCATAAGCGGTTTGCACGTGGCGATCATCGGAGCGATGGCGCTGCTGGCGTGCCGGCTGCTGCGGCGTTCGCCGCGGACGTCGGCACTGGTGGCATTGGGGGTTGTGCTCTTGTATGGCACGTTGGCCGAGCCGTCGTGGCCGGGGTGGCGGTCGATCATTCTTTGCACAGCGGCGACGCTGGGAATGCTGGGCCGGCGGGTGATGGATTCGCTCCAGATGTTCTTCGTCGCGGTCGGGGCGGTGCTGCTGATTCATCCGGCGGACCTGGGCAATGGCGGTTTTCAAGTGAGCTTCGCGGCCGTCTTGGGGCTGATTCTGTTCAGTCAAGTGACGAAGCGGACGTTCTGGCTGTGGTGGCGGGGCGAGGACCCACCGCAATGGAATCGGTCACAAAGCGCGGCGATGGCGATGCTGCGCGCGTTTCTCGGGTTTGATGTCGCGATCCTTCTCGCATCGTGCGTGGCATGGGGCATGTCGATGCCGCTGATCGCGTATCACTTCGGGCAACTGAGTTTCTGGGCGGTTCCGGCGGGGGTGGTGTTCTTGCCGCTGACGGTGGTGGCGCTGGTGGTGGGGGTGGGGAAAATCGTGCTGACGTTGTGCTGGCCGGGCGGGGCGCATTGGTGGGCGGTGATGGCGATGGGGCCGATCGCCTGCATGCGGCATGCGATCGAATTGTTGGATCGGCTTCCCGGCGCGACGGTGATGGTTTCGCCGCCGCCGATCTGGCTGTTGGTCGGGTATTACGGATTGACCTTGCTGTTTTTCGTTCCGATTCGGCGGCTGGCGTTGCGGTGGATGGCGCGGGCGGCGTCGACGGGTGCGTGCGCGGTGCTGCTGTTGTTGCCGAACGTGGGAAACGCGGCGCCGGCGGCGGCAGCGGCGCCGCGCCAGCCGCTTCGGATCACGCTGGTTTCCGTGGGCGCCGGGCAGACGGCGATCGTGCGGCCGACGGCCAATCATGCGGTGTTCGTGGACGTGGGATCATCGACGATTTCGGATGTGGCGCGGGCGTTGGTGTTGCCGTGTTTGCGGGCCGAGGGTTGCACGAACGTGGACAAGATTTTTCTGAGCCACGGGGATTTCGACCACATCAGCGGTGCGGCGGAGGTTTTCCAGAGGTTCGACGAGCCGGTGGTTTACACCAGCCCGCATTTTGCCCGGCATGCGGTGGGAGACGTGGAGGCCGAGGCGCTGCTGCGCACGCTGGGGCGCGCGGGCCGGCCACCGACGATCATCAA
>JBEKIV010000147.1:0-10116 GCA_050011595.1 Tepidisphaeraceae bacterium | reverse complement strand
GCTGGAATATGCGACGGCCCAACCCCTGTGCCGGATGACCGAGGGCAACGCCGCATGGTACTTCCTGACTGCGAGCGACGGCATCGCTCCGGAATTCTCGTTTCGCGCCGGCGACGGACAGGTGACGGCGCCGTCCGCCCAGGTGGAAGCCTCCTCCGGGCACGTGCAGATCAACGGCGTGACTCCGGGATTGGACCGCGCCATCGGCTTTGAGAAAGCCGACGGGTCCGTGGTGAATTTCGTCGTTTTGAGTCGGGACCAGGCATTACATCTGTGGCGCGTGCCCTTCGCGGGCCGCGAACGATTGGTCCTCTCAAACGCAACCGTGCTGGCGGACAACGGCGGTCTGCGGCTTCAGGCCGGCCAAGCGGCGGACTTGGCCGTTTCCTTGTTTCCGCCCGTGAAAGGGCTGCGCATTGCCGGCCAGGACGTTGGCGGGACGCCGGACGGAATCTTCCAGCACTATGTCTCGGCTTCGACAGTCGATCCGTCGCCGCTGGCGGTGACGGCTGAACTGCTGCACCCGGCAACTGATCCCAATACCGATCTTCATGGAGCCAGCGAAAGCGCTTGGGACGGCGCGGCGGAATGGACGCTGCATATCCCGCCGGAGGCCGCCAACCGTCACGTCGTGCTTCAGATTCACTACGTCGCCGATGCCGCCCGCATCTATAGCGGCGACCGGTTCGTGGACGACAATTACTTTAACGGCAATTCCTTTGACCTGGCCTTATGGCGAATTCCCTCCAAAGAACGGACGTCACTGCGTCTGAAGATTCTTCCGATGGCGGATAAACTGCTGAAACGGCTGCCCGAGTCCGTCCGCGCCCAATGCGTCAGTCCCGAAGGAATTGCCGAGCGAAATCAGGTGACCGTCTCCGTCAGTGAACAACTCGAACTGCGCGTAGACCCGAGCTTGCCGTGATCGGCGCTGATGGCGGCAAACCGCGGGAATGAATATTGGCCGCACGAGAGCCGAACCCAAATTATCTTCCGCATGTCCCCCCACCGCACGTTGGCGGCCATAATAGATTGAATGGAGCATGTTGGCATGACCGACGGCGACCTCCTGGGCAAATTTGTGAATCGAGGCGATCAGGAAGCCTTTCGGGCCATCGTCCAGCGTCATGGGGACATGGTTTATTCGGCGGCGGTCCGGCAATTGGGGGACCTGTCGCTGGCCGAGGATGTCACGCAGGCGGTTTTTATCGTATTGGCCAAAAAAGCGGCCAAAGTCAACGGGCCGATGCTGGCGGGGTGGCTGGTAAAAGCGGCGAGATATCTGGCCCTGGAAGCCCGCCGTGGGGAATGGCGGCGAAAAGCGAGGGAACGAGAGGCGGCTGCGATGAAAGGCGAAACCGAACAGGCCGACCAATGGCTGCAAATGGGCCCCGTGCTCGACGAGGCGTTGTCCAGCCTCGGCGAGCGCGACCGCACGGCCGTCACGCTGCGATATCTGGAAGGAAGAGATCCGCGTCAAGTCGCCTCGGCGATGGGGGTCAGCGAAGAGGCGGCCGCCAAGCGCCTCACCCGCGCGCTGGCCAAGCTCCGGAAGCGATTCGGGCGGCACGGGGTCGATGTTCCAGCGGCGTCGATCGGCATCACGTTGCTGGCGCAAACACGATTGGCGGCGCCCGCGGGATTGGCGGAAAAGTGTTTCACGGCGGCGGTGGGATCGACCGCCGCGGCGGGAACCGCCGCCGCCGCCACGACCGCCTCCGGAACTTTGGCGCACGCCGCGATCACGTCGTCGGCGTTTGGCGGATTCGCCGCATGGGGATACGCGACGGTCGCCGCCGTCGTGATTCTGACCACGGTGGGAACCGGGGTCGTTCGGCATCTGAGCAAACCGCGGCAGGTTGCGGTCCCGACCGTCACCGTCGCCCCGCCGCTTGTGACGACGCCGATGCGCGTGGGGATTTTCGTGAGCCGGTTCACCGCCGAGGGCCCACACATGACGCGCACGGCTTATGGATACGGTCACCTCGACGTGGACCGGGTTTTGAGGACCGACCCGCTGCTGCAACTGATTCCCGTGGTCGAGCCGGGCACGGAAAATGATCCCAAAATCATCGACATGGTGCGGACAACGTTTCTGCACGTGAGTCCGATCAATGGGGCCGATTCGAGCCAGTTGATGACGCTGGACGTGATCGTCCTGCCGCGCGTGTGGAATGAGACGCCGGAGGTGATGAACGCGATTGAATTCGCGGCTCGCCAAGGCAAGGGCGTTCTGATCGTGGCCGGATTCGCGGTGACCTCGCCCGGGCCCTCGCCCCAGGTCGATCGCCTCAATGGTTTGAAAGAGGCCAAATATGGGGCAAGCGACGACGCCGTGGATTGCCAGGTAATCGCCGATCATCCGCTGCTGGGCACATTATCAAAGGGGGATTCTCTGAACATTGAAGCCAACGGCGAATTTGGGGTGCTTCCGGATGACGCCGTGCCGCTGATCCGAGTGAAAGACCCCGCGGCGGCATCGGCGATCTGGTTCGCGACGCCAACAACCCTCCTCTCGACGAATTCGCCGGAGGGCACGTTTTACCCCTTGTTCATAGGCCATCTTGGCAAGGTGACAATCGTTAGCTGCAATTTTCCCGCCTGGTCACCCGTTCCGGCCGCGTTGGATGCGGCGACAAACGGGCAATTCCTCGCCCGGTGCGTGAGATGGCTTGGCAATCGGCCCCTGCCGTGAATGGGGCAGACAATGAAGGACTGAACCATGTGGCAAATCATTCACACATTTTTTCGCGCCGGGTTGTGGATCACAATGCTGGCGTTGTTGCTGATTTCCCTCGCTTTGAGCGGCGCGAACCCACGTCGCCAGGCGGGACAAATACAGCTCGATGAGGGCCTGGAATTCGCCGCGGCGCGGGGAGACGTGCAACTGTTACGCTCCACGTGGGCGAATTATGAGGCAGGCCCCTGGAGTTGGGCCGATCTTCAAAATCATCTCGGCGGCGCTCTCCGCTCGGCGGCGGCCGGCGGCAACGAGGAAATCGTCCGGCAACTTCTCGCCTGGGGCGCCGATCCCAACGCTCCCAGCCCCATCGGACAAACGCCGCTCATGTGCGCAGCCGGGGTAAACAATTCCACGGCCGTGGCCCGCCGCCTGATCGCCGCGGGCGCGGATGTGAATGCCCGCGACAATCGCGGGCGCACGGCCGCCATGGCGGCGGCCGCCGCCCACGATGAGCAGTTGATCGTCATGCTTTCTGGGCTCAGCGCCAGCACCTGACGGAAGCCAAGTCCGCTTCGCGGGCCATGCGCGCTCTTTCCGCGGGGTCGGTGGCGTGCTCCGCCCGCCAGGCGCAAATGCTGCCGAGCCGCCGAATAGACCAGATCAATGTTTTGCATCACGATTTGCCCAAACGCATTCCTTGAGGATTTTTACTGATAGGCGGATATGAGTCGGCGGTCGTCCGTCGGACTGGCCTGTATTCATATAATGATGGACGGAAACCCGCGAAGGCGCCAGGGGTCATGGGTCATTTGTCGGCAAGGTGGTATATTCGAACAAGGCCACCCGAAGCCGTTAAAAAATTAAAGGAGTTGGAATGCGCACGTTTGCGGTTGCGGTCTTGGCGTTTGTGATTGCCGCGTCCATCGCCTTCGCCGCCGACTCGCCGGTCCGTTTGACAGAACTCACGGCCGAGCACATGGAGCACCCGGTTGGGATCGGCGTTCCACAGCCGCGTTTGTCGTGGAAGCTGCAATCCGACCGCCCCGGTGAAATTCAGACGGCTTACGAAGTTCGCGCTGCTTCCTCACGCGACAAACTCGATCAGCCGGACCTTTGGTCCTCTGGAAAAGTCGCCTCCAATCAATCGGTCCTGGTGGGCTGGGGAGGCAAGCCGCTCGATTCCCGGGCGATCGCCTTCTGGCAGGTGCGGGTCTGGGATAAAGCCGATAAGGTCTCCGATTGGAGCGAGCCGGCATCGTTTGAGTTGGGGCTTGTGCACCCGGCAAGCGAGTGGAAGGGCCAGTGGATCACCGCGAATCTGCCGCGTTACGACATCATGGCGGCGCCGCTGGCCGGCGCCGCGTGGATCGACGGCGGAGCAACGCAGCAGCAGGCGACGGCGGCGCGCATCGCGATCGATCTGCCGGCTGATGCCAACGTCAAAACCGCCACCCTCGATGCCGCCGCCGCCGGGTTGATTTCGCTCTACGTCAACGGCCGTGCGACGCACCAGGGCGCCAGCAGCCATACGGCGCCGTTTCACGCCAACTTCGGCCGGCAGCTTCAGCCGGGCCGAAATGTCATCGGCCTTTTTTCTTTGGCTGTTCGTCTCCGACCCGATCCCAACGAAAAGAACAACATGGCCGCTCACGCGGTCATCGAGTTGCAGAACGGACGGCGCATCGACGTGAACACGAATGGGCAGTGGAAGGCGACGGCCGCTCCCGGCGACAACTGGTTCGCCCCGAATTACGACGATTCAGAGTGGAAGGCGGCGATCGTTGAGGGGCCTTACAGCGACACTCCGCCTATCCGCAGCGCCGATGGCACCCTTGGGCCCGGCCGATATCTGCGCAAAAGCTTCACGGTCAAAGGCCCGGTCGCCAAGGCGCGACTCTACGCGACGGCGCTGGGAGTCTATGAAGCGTCCATCAACGGCAAACCTGTCAGCGACGATCAACTGGCGCCGGGTTGGACCGATTATTTCAAGCGTACAATGGTTCAAACCTACGACGTCACAAGCCTGCTACAGCCGGGTGAGAGCAACGTGCTGGGCGCTCTGCTGGGCGACGGCTGGTTCGCCGGCCGCGTCGGGTGGATGGGATCGCGGCAATACGCGCGGGTTGCCGATCACCCCTCCTTCAACGCGCAGCTTGAAATTGCCTATGCCGACGGTACGACGGAAACAATCGCCAGCGACGACTCGTGGAAAGGCGGCCCCGGCCAGGTTGTCGGTTCCGATGAGCAACTTGGCGAAGTTCAGGACGCGCGCATGTCCGTCGCGTGGGACCAGACGTCATTCGACGATTCGCGATGGCCCAACGTCGCCACGGAGAAGCACGACAATATCGAACTCGATCCCCAACTTGGCGTGCCCGTCCGAAGGTTAATGGAGCTATCGCCCAAAAAGATCAGTCGGATGGGCGGCGTGTGGATCGTCGATTTTGGCCAGAACATGGTTGGTTATGTCCGCCTGAGCGGCGCGGGGCGAGCCGGAGACCAGGTCGAAATCGAGCATGGTGAAATGCTGAACCCCGACGGCAGTTTGTATAACGAGAACCTCCGCCAAGCCATCGCACTCGATGAATTTACCTTTGCGGGAACCGGCAAAGTCGAAACCTTCGAGCCTCACTTCACCTTCCATGGCTTCCGCTATGCGCAGATCACCGGCTATCCGGGGGAGTTAACGGCGGACAATATTCGCGGGATCGTCGTGGGTTCTGATATGCCCGATACCGGGACGATCGTCACCTCCAATGCCGATGTCAATCAGTTGGTTTCCAATATCCGCTGGGGCCAGCGCGGGAATTTCCTATCGGTCCCCACGGATTGCCCGCAGCGCGATGAACGCATGGGGTGGATGGGCGATGCCCAGGTTTTCGCTCCTACCGCGGCATATAACGCCGATGTTTCCAGCTTCTTCAGCAAATGGATGGTCGACGTGAATGACGGCCAGCTTGCCGGCGGCGCCAACGCCGGCGCCTATTGGACCAGTTCCCCTCGCGTCAACAGCCAAGCGGCCGGTTATCCCATTTGGGGAGATGCCGGCGTCATTATTCCCTGGGTCATGTATACGGCCTACGGGGACCACGCCTTCCTGGAACAAAACTACGACCACATGGCCAGGTGGGTCGATTTCAGTCAGCGGCGCTCCGACCACCTTCTGCTCACCGGCGGCAGCGGTGACCACCTGGCGCCCGTCAACGGGGGCACCGGTCATGGTGGTCCGGGCGGAGCGGCGGCGAGCTTACCCACTTCGGGACCGACAGGGGGAGCAGCGAACACCACCACCGCAGTCCTCGATACCGCGTACTTCGCGCACTCGGCGCAGATCGTCTCGCAATCGGCCGCGATTCTCGGCAAGACCGAGGACGCCGCAAAGTATGACAGGCTCTATCACGACATCCGCGACGCATTTCTAAAGGCGTACGTTCACGAGGACGGCAGCATGGTGGCCGGAACGCAAAGCACTTATGTCGTTGCCCTTTCCTTCGGCCTCATTCCCAAGCGGCTGCACGATGCCGTCGCCAAGCATTTGGTCGATGACGTAACCAGCAATGGCCATCTGACGACGGGCTTTGTGGGCGTCGGACTGCTCAACCCCACGCTGACCGCCCTCGGCCGATCGGACCTGGCATTTCAACTGCTGCTGACCGACACGTATCCTTCCTGGCTCTTCACCGTGAAACAGGGCGCTACCACGGTCTGGGAGCGATGGGACGGCTATACGCCCCAGCGGGGGTTCCAGGCTTCCTCCATGAATTCCTTCAACCACTATGCATTAGGATCGATCGGCAAATGGCTCTACTCCGGAGCGGGAGGCATCGGGATCGACGAAGAACATCCCGGCTTCAAGCATTTTTTCCTCGATCCGCAATGTTCGACGAGGTTCACCTCGTACAAGGCGACGTTCAACTCGCCCTACGGCCTGATCTCATCCGCCTGGCACGTGGGAAATGATCGGGTAACCTACGACGTTACGGTTCCCCCCAATACGACCGCAACATTGATATTGCCCGCCAGTGGAAACGATCTTAAGGCCACCGGCGCGCCAATCGTACGCGGTGAAAATGGCACGTGGACGCTCGCCGCCGGCACCTACGAATTCTCCTTCCCGGCCAGCAGCATCAAGTAGATTGATCTCTCGAAGGATCACGAATTCGAGCCGGGCGGCCCGGCAGGACTCGAAGTGTGCAACCCTGGGCTGCGAAGCCAATTCTCTAAACCCCGAAATTCCTGCCATTACGAACATGACGCGTTCCATCTATTGCAAGGCTTCGCGTTTTTTTTAAGAGTTTAGTACGATTCAGCACGGAAGCGGCGCATTGAATAAGTTTTGATGTCTCGCCCGAGCGGACTGTGCTCTCCGGAGGAACGATGGAGCCCGATCAAGCAATGCAAAAAAACAAAATCGACTTCCAGATGAAATGGAAGCCCGCGGGAGTTAGCCGATGAAAGTGCTCTTTATCGGCGGGACGGGGATCATCAGCACGGCCTGCGTGCGCCTGGCGGCGGTGCGGGGGATGGACGTGTACGTCCTGAATCGCGGAAAAACGACGGCAAAATTGCCTCCCCAGGTCAAACTTATCCACGCCGATATTCAACAGGAAGATCAGGCCCGAGCCGCGCTGCGCGATCAAACTTTCGACGTGGTCGCCAATTTCGTTAATTTTGTGGCTGGCGATATTGAGCGCGACATCCGGCTCTTTGGCGGGAAGGCCGGGCAGTACATTTTCATCAGCTCGGCATCGGCTTACCAGACGCCTCCGCTGTATTGGCGCGTCACCGAATCAACTCCCCTGCACAATCCGCATTGGGAATATTCGCGGAATAAGATCGCGTGCGAGGAGCGACTGGTGGCCGAATACCGCCGCGGCTCTTTTCCCGCGGTGATCGTGCGTCCGTCGCTCACTTACGGGGACACGCTCATCCCGCTGTCGATCACCAGTTGGACGCAATCCTGGTCCCCGGTGGACCGCATGCTCCGGGGCAAGCCTATCATCGTTCACGGCGACGGGACGAATCTCTGCACCGCCACGCACAACTCGGATTTCGCCAAGGGTTTAGTTGGACTGTTCGGAGACGTGCGCGTCGTCGGACATCCGGTGCACATCACCAGCGATGAGGTGCTGAGTTGGAACCAGCACTACCAGATCGTGGCCGACGCCGTCGGGGCCAAGCCGAAATTCGTGCACGTTGCCAGCGACACGCTCGTCACGCTGAATCCGGAACTGGCGGGGTGGCTCTGGGGCGGATTCTCCCACAGCGTCGTGTACGATAATTCCAAGATCAAGTCGCTAGTCCCCGATTTTGTGGCCACGACGACCTTCAAACAGGGGATTGGCCAGACGATCGAACATTTCCAGCGCACGCCGGAGCTGCGCTCGGTCGACGCGAAATTCGACCAGTGGTGCGACCGCGTGTTGGCGGCGGTTCAAAAATGAACGGCCGGCAAATCCAACGCAACGGCGATTGGGGTTTGACGGAGCGGATGGGGCAAATCCAAAGTTAACGCGCCCGGCAGGACTCGAAGTGTGCAACCCTCGGTTCCGAAGTCATTCGGTAAGACAGAAACGCTTGCGAATACAAGCGTTACGATTTCTACAGACTACATAACCTCGCGTATTTTTCAACGGTTTAGTCCGAGTTCAGTACGGCGATTGAGTTATCGAGTGTTGGGGTCGCCGGCGCATCACCAGCATTCCTCCCACGACCGCGATCGTGAGCGCACCCGGCTCGGGCACGTAATAGCTTTCCAGAACGGCATCGGTCAACGGCTTGTTTTGGGGGTCGAAACTGTTGTCCGTCGAACTGGGGACTTGCGGCGACCATTCCCACCAAAATACTCCGTCCCACCATGACTCAGGCTCCATGGTCTGCAACAGGGCTTGATAGGCGTTCGCCTGCGCCGGAATGTCTTGCGGCGTACTGCTGACCCCGGGAGGGTTTTCGGCCGTGGTGGACCTGGCCTGGTAGCCCGCCTCGGTGAAGATGACGTCTTCGTCGCTCAATCCGGCCGATATCCGCCAGTTGTTAATCACGGCGGCGTCACTGCCCCAACTGCTCAGGAGTGATGACTCCGATGGATCGGCTTGATTTGCCAGCGGGAAATACGCATCGATGCCAATGTAATTCAACTGATTCCACCAGTTGATGGTGGTGTAGCCGCCGTTGCCAAGGTTGTTGCCCGCCCAGTTGGCGGCATAAGTCAGCTTTTCGCTGTTATTGCCTTGCGCGGTGTAGATGCCTCGAACGCCGCTGATCAGGCTGGTCCAATTCGATGAGTATTGCTCCATGTTGTTCAGCTCACAGCCCACGCTGAACAAATTCACGCCGTTTTCCGCACCTAGCGTGGCGTAATGATCAATAAAGCTATCGTAATTGGTGAACCACGTGCCCACGTTGGCGGCCGATGGATCGATCATGCCTCGCCAGGTTCCGTCGTTCACATCCAACATCGGCTTGAGCAGGACATTCATCCCCGCCGCATGGATGTCGTTGATGGCCGCTATGACCTGTGTGTCGCTCGAACTGTAACTGCTGTAATTGGGCGCAATGCTTGTCGAAGTAACCGAAGGCGTAAAATCCCAAACATTCAAAGCAACGGTGTTAACGCCCACAGCTTGCATGCTCATGATGGCCGATGGATAGTCCAGCATCGAGCCGGTCGTGCCACCTGAGGATGTAAAGTTCAGATAAGACATGCCGTTGTAGAGCGAATCCGCACGAGCTTCCGCTTGAAATGCGCAGCACACTCCGAGCGACAAGATCCATATCAAGTGTCTCATCGATGAGCCTCCGAGGCCGCTGATCGCCAGGAGCAATATCACCCCGGACTCAGGCCGAGAACCAATGCTACAAATGCCGGCGGCTTGGGTCAAGATTTCATTTTTTTCGGCGAATTTGCGGAAAACGGCAGGAATTGAGATTACGGAGGGGCGGATGAGGGGAGGGTTGAAGCCTGGGCGGCTTCCGCCGCCTCGATTTCGCCCCACGACGGGGCGCGCCAGATATGTAATGCCCCATGGTTTGTTGAGGCGGCAAAACATTCCCGTCCGGGGAGAGGGAGATACCGTCAAATAAAGTGAGCGATATATGAAGTGCGTTCCATACACCGCTTGCTCAACGTATGGAATGTGCGGAGCGGCTTATCGACCGCAGCGGAGAGATTTTCACACACGGAAAATGTTAGCGCCGGCGCCGGCGCACCAGAAATGCAATCGCGCAAGCCGCTGCAATTCCCCCAGACATCGGCTCCGGCACACTGGACGTCGGCAAGGACAATCCATTGGCCGCGGCGAAGGCGTCCAGGGCCGCAACATCGCCGGCCGAGGCCGCGCCGCTGTCGCCCTGGTTCAAATTCGCCGCCAGGGCGGCGAGGTCCGGGCCATTGACGATCCCGTCGTATTGGAAGTCGCCCTGGTCCCAGGCGG
>JBEKIV010000146.1:0-14279 GCA_050011595.1 Tepidisphaeraceae bacterium | reverse complement strand
GGCACCGTAACTCTGCCGAGCACGGAGAACGCTGACGGCACCATGACTCAGCCGGACACTGCGTTCTATGGTAGTTATGAAGCTGTTATTAACGGCCAGGATTATCCCTTTACGTTTAATTCGTCAACAAACAGTTACGTTCTGACCGTTTCGTCCGTTCCGGAACCTACCTCGCTTGGATCGTTGGCATTGGGTTTCCTACTCATGTTCAGGCGTCCTTCAATGCGGTCGCGCGACCTGTGATCACTGCGCAATCGGGTTTTGGGAAGACTCTCCAAGAGAAATCTTTATCGGTGCTAGTAATGGGCAGTGTACGTGAGCTTTCTTTTGACGTAATTGCTGGCACGGGCAGATGATATGCGAAAGCGTGAAATCATGCATCGCTCCGTGAAAATGCTTGGTTTCGCGATTGCTGTACTGCTTCCCTTGCGGCTGGAAGCGTCGGTCTTTACATGGGATGCCAGCGGCTCGCACGCGAGCTCCCCACAGGACGGCTCGGGCACCTGGAGCACGGCGAATTTGAACTGGTCATCGGGAAGCTCTGATGCCGGGTGGACGAATTCGACCAGCAATAGCGCTGTCATCGGTACTCGGTGGCGCCCAGGCCACCACGGCTCAGCTCAACACGCTCGTTACGGAAGCCAATGCTGATGGTTTGCCGACCGGAATGACCGTGTCGACAAGCCCGCCATCTTCGGATCCGTTCGCAAGCAACTACAACCTCTTCCTGGATGTCAGTCCGGGCCTCGCTTCAGACGTGTTCCTGGGCTGGGATTTGTCCGCAAGCAATGACTCGAACCTAGCAGGAGGCTACACGGTTTCCGCTGTTGCCGTGGTGCCCGAACCAATGAGCCTAAGCCTGTTGGCTCTGGCCGGAGTCGGTATGCTGGCGCGTCGAAGGAGCCGCAAGGCCTGAATTTAATTATGATTCAGGACGGTTTTCGACGGTCGCCGGCGCACGGTCAGCCGACCACCGGCGCGGGTGGCGCGGCGATGAAGGCGGACTTGCCGATCTTCTTGCTTCGCCTGATGAAGTAGACGGCGCCGTAAATGCCCCAGAGGGCGCAGAACCCAAGGGCGTAGAACGGCTCCTTGGCGCTCATGCCCGGCACGCTGAAGGGACCGATCACGTAGAACAACATGCAACCCAGGTTCGCCACCAGGCCGAACGCCGGGATCAACTTGTGCTTCAGGAAGTTGTGCATGTGGTGTTCATGGAACGCGACCATCGCCACGATGCAACTCATCATGTAGAGCAGGAACGTGCCGAAGTTGCTGATCAAGGTGATGATCAGCAGACTGCACGGGAACTTCTGGGCGGTGGCGTAGCTGAAGACGCCCTTGTACCAGATGCTGCCCGCCTGCGCGGTTGACAGATTGGTATCCAGCGAGCTACTGGATGCGGGGCCGCAAAGGTAGAAGATCACGCCGAAGATGCCGACGACGACCGAAATGGTCGCCAGCGTCCAGATGCAGCGGTGCGGCGTATTGTTCTTCCCGTGAAGCAGCCCGAAGTGATTCGGAACTTCTTCGTCACGGCCCATCGCGTAGGTGACGCGAGCGCCGGTGTTGATGCACGACAGCGTGGTGCCGATCATCGCCAGGAAGACGGTGATGGCCTCGATGAACATGAACCACCATCCCGCCTTGGCCGAGCCCCACGTCCACGCTCCGACAAGCTGCATCATGTCGCCTATCGGCGCCGGCGATCCGGCCGCGGTTTGATTCGTGTAGCAGGAGCTTTGGAAGTAATTGGCGGCGAAGTACTCAAAGAGGTAACAGAATCCACCCTGAATCAGCAGCGACGCGATGATCGCAATGGGAATATGCTTCTTCGGATTCTTCGCTTCTTCGCCCATGGAAGAGACCGATTCGAATCCGACCAGACATAGGATGGCGATACACCCCTGGATCAGGATGTACTGCCCGCTATGCCAGTGGACCACCGACTTGGCGCTGTCGTGATAGTTGAACTGCCACACGCCCTTGGAATCCTGCACCATGCCGCCCAGGTACGAAATTGTGACCGGTTCAGGAATCGCCTTGGCAGCGCCCGACGGAAGGGCTGCGAGCTTGCCTGTGGAGTCGGTCGCAACCACGATTGGGTTGCCCTTGGCGTCGTTGATCACGTTCCCCTTGGCGTCCGCCTCGTAATAGACGGGGACGGAATTGCCGCTGGAATCGAGCTTTGGCGTAGTTGTGCCGGCCGGATCGGGAATCTGTTTGGTCGGATCGTTCGGGAACTTCGGATCCTGCACCATGTTCGGAACGCTGTCCTGAACGTATTGCACGGCCGTGCCGGTGGAATCCAGCGTCCAGTCCGTATCGCCCTCCTTGACGTGTATGCGATGCGTGATCGCCATGCACGAAAAGATCAGCAACGCCGTAATCTGAATGACGTTGATCGCCACGTTCACGCTCGTTGCGCCGACGACGCCGCGGTAGGCGATGTACGATACGCCGAAGGCGAAGACGATCGCGAATAAGATCATTAACAGCGGGCTGCCCTCGGCTACGTTGAAGGTCGTGGGAAATAGCTGCCCCGCCATGTATCCTATGAAAATCGACGTCACGCACACCATCACGCCGGGATAAATCCAGTAGTAAAGGTGGCTCGCCCAACCGACCATGAACTTGTAAATGCGGGCCCATCGGTAGATTTGCTTTTTGGAAAGGAACGCCTGCTCGGCGAAGAAATAGCTTGATCCGGCGCCGGGATACAGCTTGGACAACTCGGCGTAGGAGACGGCGGTGGCCAGGCACAGGACCGTCGCCAGCAACATCCCCATCCACATGGCCGAGCCGGCGGATGGAGCGCCGTACCCCGATTGTTCCGAAAACGTCAGCCACAAGAACGCGCCCGGCGCGATCAGCGCCATGGCGTTGCTGGTCAGCCCGGTTAAACCGAGCGTCGCCTTCATCGTTCCTGATCCCGATCCTGTTCCCGTTCCTGTTTCGGTTGACATAGTCCTCTGTCCTTGTGAAATATTTTCGCCTGCGCTTGCGGCGCCGATGCGATATCCATCCGGATGCCGATCCGTCCACGCAACGCAACGGGCATCCAAACTGATTTGGCTTCGTAGCTGCCTTTGGCAAAGCCAATGCCAATGACACGGACAGAGATTTGTGCGCGCGATCGTCCGCGCGCAGCGTCCATCGTCGAGCGTATCGCCCGCAAATGCGTCGTGACCCCCTTGCCAGTAGCGCGGAATTAGGCAAGCGATCTAAAGATTCGAAATGGGTGGGAAAATTCCGGCCGCGATGCGCCTCACGTTGTTGATCTTCAAATGCGGTGTAAACATCTGGCAACCAACGCGAAACAAATTCGGCCCGAATTGCACTCCGATCCCCTTATCGCCATTTGAAAAATATTCGTCCTTGGTCATCTCCCAACGCCGCTTTTGCCCGCGCCAAATCCCGCTCGCCTCTTTTCTGTGCGGCATCAGATTATTTATTAGGCGGATAAAACACGGACTGCTGCATTATGCAAACACTTATCAACCAATAATCTATGTGATTGTCTCGACAATGACTTTGCCTGATTTGGAGCAGCGATTGATGCCTTGATCGCGGTGTGCCTTTATTTTGCGCAGGTGTTGAAGAAGAGCAGAGGCAGCCGTCCACGAGTTATCATGCGTCAAATTGCATCTCTCTTGGCGGCGATGCAAAATGCAGCAGATCTCCGCCAGTTGAACCCCGGTGGCACACGAAATGCGTTATAAGCCAAAGCGGAATCCATCCGCAGTGGTATGGCTGACAATATCTCTTCAAACTCCGCGCTGCGCATCCTCATTGTTGATGACGAGGCCAACATTCGCATGACCCTGGGCATGTGTCTGGAGGCCGACGGTCATTCGGTGGTGGCTCACGGCAACATTCATGATGCCCTCGAGGAAATCGCCCGGCGTGTTTTCGATCTGGTTTTTCTGGACATCCGCCTCGGAATGGATAATGGACTGGAGTTTCTCCCCATCCTCCGCGCCGAGAGTCCCTGGGCGCAAGTGATCGTCATCACCGCCTTCGCTTCGATCGAGACCGCGGTTGAGGCGATGAAAAAGGGCGCCACCGATTATCTCCCCAAACCCTTCGAGCCCGCCCAGGTCCAACTCGTCAGGTCGCCCCAAGCAAAGCCCCCCTGCTCCTCTATGGCGAACCCGGCACGGGCAAGGGCCGCTTGGCGCGCGCCATTCACGCCTGGAGCAAACGCGCCGACGCGCCCTTCGCCGCGGTTTCCTGCCAGCTTGCGGTTGACGCCCTTGAGGCCGAATTATTCGGCCTCTCCCTTGCCAACGCCTCCGCCGGCGCCGACAAGACCGCACGCGTCGCCTTTTGTGATGGCGGAACGCTCCTGCTCGATGAGGTCGGCCAGGTTCCCCCGCGGTTGCAGGCCAGGCTGCTTCGCCTCCTCCGCGACCATGAATACGAACGCGCCGACGAGGTCAACACCCGCACCGCCGACGTGCGCATCATCGCGACCACTGCCGTCGATCTGCAACTCGCCGCCAAGGCCGGAGCTTTCCGCTCCGATTTGCTGATGAGTCTCGACGTCGTGCAGATCGTCGTTCCCCCTCTCCGCAGCCGAAAAGAGGATATCCCCCTTCTCGCCGAACGCTACCTCGCACTGTTTAACCGCGAAAACCATCGTCACATCCTGGGCCTTACCTCCGACGCCTTGTATGCGATGGACAAATACCTTTGGCCCGGCAACGTCCGCGAACTCCGCAACGTGATCGAACGCGCCGTGCTTCTGTGCCAATCCGATCGCATCGGCATCGAACACCTCCCCCCGAATCTCCTGAACTCCTCCCCCGCCTACGCCGTCGGAGACCTGGTCCCCCTGGAAACCATCGAAAAAAGCCATGTCCTTCAGGTCGTCGCGTCCACCCGCTCTTTGCGGCGGGCGGCGTCGATTCTCGGCGTCGATTCCAGTACCCTGTGTCGTTGGATGAAACGCTACGGGGCCGACGATGATCAGCCTGCGGCATAAACTTTGGCTCGGGTTTGGCGCCCTGCTGCTTATTGTCCTGCTCGTCAGTCTCCTCAGCTTCGTCTTCCTGACCCGGTACAGCCGCACTCTGCAACGCGTCCTCCGCGAAAACTATGACAGCGCGCTCTATTGCGATCAGATGAAGGTGGCGGTCGATCATCTGAACCTCCGGGCGCTGATGCTGATCTGGAACCCCGCCCACGCGGACCAGATCGACCCAGCCGCCGAGCAGGCCAGATTCGATGCCAACCTCGGCAACGAATTCAACAACCTCACTCTTCCCGGCGAGCCGGAACACACGCGGCATCTGGCCGATGTCTGGGCGCAATACCAGGCGGCCCTGCGGCAGCTTGACGCCGCCCCCAACGCTCGCCGCCCCGCGCTGTATCAAGCGTCTCTCCTGCCCCTGTTCAACGACATCCATCAAACCGCGCAATGGATTTCCGACGCGAACATGTCCAACATGGTTTCCGTCGACGGGCAGGTCAAGCGGACGCTCGTCGAGGTGCGAAATGCCCTGCTGGCGCTGACCGTCGCGGGGGTACTGGCCGCCGCCGTCGTCGTCGGCACGGCGGGAACTTCCATCCTTCATCCCCTCAGAAACCTCACGCGCTCCGCACGCCAAATCGAAAGCGGCGATCTCGATCTCAATCTTCCCGTGCGCGCACGCGATGAGATCGGCATCCTCGCCGACGCTTTCAATTCCATGGCCTCCAAGCTCCGCGAATTCCGACGCCTCGACCACGACCGACTCCTCCGCACGCAGCAGACCACCCAGTTGGCCATCGACAGCCTCCCCGATGCCGTCTTCATCGTTGGACCCGATGGAACCGTCGAGATTTCCAATCGCACGGCCAGAACGCATTTCGGCCTCGACCCCGGCCTGCGCGTCGAGCAATTGGGCCGGCAACTCAAATGGCTCCTCCCCATCTATCACGCGGTGAAAGACAATCAAAAGCTCGACCCGCCATCCGGATATCGCTCGGCCATTCAACTGTTCGAGGACGGCAAGGAGCGATTCCTGCTGCCTCACGCCGTCCCCATGATCGGCGCTGACCACCGCATCATCGGCGTTTGCGTGATCCTCGTCGATGTCACCCGGCTCCGGTCCGCCGACGAGGCCCGCGCCAATCTCGTCTCCACCGTCTCCCACGAGCTGCGGACTCCCCTGACCTCGATCCGAATGGCGCTGAACCTTTTGTCCAATCCGCAATTCGGCTCCCTTGCTCCCAAACAAGCCTCCTTGCTGGAGGCCGCCCGCCAGGACAGCGATCGCCTCTGGCGCATCATTGAAAATCTCCTGAACATGAGCCGCGTGGAATCCGGCCGCGCCCCATTCCAGTTCCGCTCCATGTCGCCCGCCGAAATTATCGCCAACGCCGTTGATCCCATGCGCCCGGCTTTCGCCGAAAAACAATTGGCGTTGGCCGTCTCGGTCGCCCCTCAATTGCCCGATGTTTTCGCGGACCCCGCCGCCATGGCCTCCGCCCTGACCAATCTGCTCTCCAACGCCGTGAAGTTCACCCCGGCCGGCGGCGATGTCTCGGTCAGCGCCGAAATGGATCAGGACATGGTCTGCTTCACCGTGGCCGACACCGGCCCGGGCATTCCCGAGCAATATGCCGACCGGATCTTCGAAAAGTTTTTCCGCGTCCCCTCGCCCGACGGCCCCAGCGGCGCCGGCCTCGGCCTGGCCATCGCCAAGGAACTCGTCGAAGCCCACGGCGGAACGATCCAATTGTGCCGCGATAAAAACAAAAAACCCGGCAGCACTTTCCGCATCCTGCTGCGCCCCCACAAAACCGTCTCCGGCCCACCACATCCTGTTTAGCGGCCGCGCTTGCGCGGCGTTTCTTCCATTCGACTTTCCCCGAACGCCCAGGACGCCGCTTCGCCGCTCCATCGATTATGCTCAAATGCGTCACCGCGAAGCGGCTGTGTTAGATATCAAGCGTTTTGAAGTTGGCATTTGGGGCTCCATGTAAGGCCGTCGCGGGCCATGGCGTTGAGAATCGTCAGCAGCTTTCGCATGCATGCGGTGATGACAACTTTGGGCAGTTTGCCCGCTTTTTGCAGACGCTCGGCGAAGGCGCGGATCACCGGATTACAACGAATGGCGGTGATCGCGGCCATGTAGAGTACGCTGCGGACGGCGGCGCGTCCGGCGAAGATGGCGCGTTTCCCGGCCCATTTTCCGGAATCGCGGTTGTACGGCGCCACGCCGACCAGGGCGCTGATCTGACAACGATCGATCTTGCCCAGTTCCGGCAGTTGGGCGGCCAGAGTGGCGGCGGTGGTTTTACCGACGCCGGGAACGGACAAAAGCAGATCGCGTCGACCGGCCAGGTCGTCGTCGGAGTCGATCAGACGGGCGATGCGTTTTTCGACCTGCTTGATCCGATCGTGGATCTGCCGCAGAAGTTTGGCCAGCGTGGCGCGGACAAAGGAACTGTCGGCCATCTGCATCTGATTGGTGTGGGCGGTGCGGGTGTCGATAAGCTGGCGGCGCAAGACCAGCAGGGCGTCGAGTTCGAGCTGGTTTTTGGAGCGTTTTTCGCTGACCGCCGGCTGAAGACAGCGGGCATAGACCGCCAGCAGATGAGCGTCGATCCCGTCGCTCTTGGCCAGCAGGCCCTGGGCCTTGTGAGGTGGAACCGGGACGTGAGCGCTTTACGCAATGGGGAACCGGGACGTGAGCGCTTTACGGGGCAATGGAAAGTGCTCACCTCCGCAATCCACCGTCGAATGGAAAACAAATCACCCTCGAATTTTTTCCTTGCGAGCCAGCGGCAGTTAGGTTATTGTTCGGCAAGCGTGTCGTCCCATGGCCCAGCTTCGCCTCTCCATTTCCCTCCCCATCTACTGCTCTACTGTTCCACTGCTCCACTTTCTCGCTCCGCGAGGGGGAGGGGGGGGAGGTAATGGGACATTTTTGGCTCGAGTGGGACATTTTCAGACGCAAAACCAGAAAAATCGCCCCGCTTTTGCGACACGAAGAAAGAGTCTCACGCGGAGGCGCAGAGAAGTGAGAAAGGCTTTTGTCAGTTTGATAATTCTTCGCGCAACTTCGCTGCTTCGTTCCTTCGCGGTAATCTGTGCTTGAGTCGTTCGAATGCCGATGGAAAATAAAAACCTGCGCTCCCCCTCTCCGCTTCGCCCCAACCTCCGCTCGGATTTTCTGATCGCCGCCGATCTGACGTTTCTCAATCACGGCTCATTCGGCGCCACGCCCCGCGTCGTGTTTGACGAGCACACCCGCTGGCGCGAGCGAATCGAGGCCGATCCCATCGAACTGCTGGCCCGCCGGGGATCGGAACTGATTGAGACGGCCAAGCATGCGATCGGCAACTGGCTCGGAATGAACCCCCGCGATTTCGGCCTCGTCACCAATGCCACCGAAGCCATCAACTCCGTTCTTCGTTCGCTGCGCTTTTCGCCCGGCGATGAACTGCTGACGACTTCCCATGTTTACAACGCCGTCCGCCAGGCGATGAAATACGTCGCCGATCGAACCGGCGCCGATTATCGTGAAGTCGAAATTCCCGTGCCCGTAGAATCGCCCCGCGTCGTCGAGCAAGCGATTCTGGATGCTCTCACGCCGCGCACCAGACTCCTGGTGATCGATCACGTCACTTCACCCACCGCATTGGTTTTCCCGATCGAAAAGATCCTCGCGGGCTGTGCCGACCGCGGCGTCGACGTGCTCGTGGACGGCGCTCACGCCCCCGGCATGCTCGAGCTCAATGTGACGGCGCTCGCCCCGGCCTATTACGCCGGCAATCTCCACAAATGGGCCTGCGCCCCCAAGGGCAGCGCGTTTTTGTGGTGCCGGCCCGACAGACAATCGCATATCCATCCCCTGGTCATCAGCCATCATTTCGGCCAGGGCATGAGCAAGGAATTCGACTGGCAGGGAACGCGCGATTTCGCCGCCTGGTTTTCCGTGCCACGCGCCATCGACTACATGGCCGCCATCGGCTGGGAAAAAATAATCTCCCACAATCACGCCATGGCCGTTTGGACGAATCAGTTGCTTTGCAGCCGATGGAACGTCCCATCACTCAGCCCCATCGGCGGTTCGATGCTCGGCTCGATGGCGACGACGCCGCTCCCGCCGCCGTTGGACCGGCTGTCAGACGAGCAAATCCAGACCCTCCAACGCCGGCTGCATGACCGCGAGCGCATCGAAGTCCCCGTCCTGCGCTGGGCCGGCCGAACCTGCATCCGCCCATGCTGTCAGATTTACAACGTCGCCGAAGATTTTCATCGCCTGGCGGACGCGATTGCGACCATCGCCGGCAATGACGGCGCCGATGGGTTTGTCTCCAAGCCTCCCGGCCTAAGCGCCTGACTTTCCACCGGCCTCGCCTTGGCGACGACGATCGTTCCATTCCCACGGCTGCTCCCCCCGCTGAGCACTTGAAATTCCCCGACCGCCACAAGTCGATCGCGATTCTTCGGCGGTAATCCGTCCCATACGTTCGATGAAAGAATCATCCACGGCGGCCACTGCTCGGCCGGATGGGTCTGGAGATAGTCGGTCGGATACACCTCGCCTTGCCCATCCAGATAAAATGTGATCGACGGCTCGGAATAGCCGATCAGCGCCACCAGTTGGGTCCGATCAAATCCGGCCTCTCGCATCGCGCCCCCCGCCAAACGCAGCGCGTTCGCCGGCGCATACGCCGGCAGCACCAGTGCGGTGAAGACCGCCGCCACGCACAGCGATCCGATCCCCATGACCACGAACGCCACCCGGTCACGCCGCGTGAACAGAAACCACATCGCCAGCCCCACGACCGTCAGCACCACCAGCGACAGGAACGTCATCGCCACATAAGGAAGCCCCCGAAACCGCGCCGCGAGCGTCCATGGCAAGAAACCTCCGCACCCAATGGCAATTCCCCATGCCGTCACTCCCCATTTCCAACCGCGAGGCCGCATGATGCGGACGTTACGAACAGCCCGCGCGATCACGTCCGCCGCCAGCACCGACAGCGGCGGGATCAGCGGAAGCAGGTAGTGCATCAGCTTCTGCTGCACCCCCTCGATCACCAACCACGGGCCGATCAGCGCTGCCAAACAGAACCGCAGGACCGGAAGCCGCCGATGCCTCCAGCCGGAAAATACCGCCGTCGGCAACAATATGCTCCACGGCGCGAAGCCCGGCCAGATCAAGATCAGATATATCCCATGCATCGACCCCCGGCCATCCAGCGGTTTCACGAAAATCGGCGCCAGCATTCTGGTCCCTATCGTACTGGCCAGAAAGCCGGGCGACCGCGCGTGAACCATCATCGCCCAGGGCGATACCACGGCCACAACGATCGCCACGCCGAGCCACGGCCGCATCGCCCACCACCAGCCCGTCGCCCGCCGCCAGGCCGCCAGGGAGAAAAAATCCCGCCCGACGTCGATCAGCGCCAGGGCTGCCGCCGTTCCGGCAAACATTCCAATTGCCACCGGACCCTTGGTCATCAACGCCAGACCCAGTGCGGCCCAGAGAACCGCCGCGATCCAGAAATCTCGCCTCCCCATGTACAGCGCTGCCAGGCTTATCTCCCCGATCACTATCCACAGCAGCAACTCGGCATCCGTCAGCGCCAGCTTCGACATCACCATAAACAATAAGCTGCTGCTCAACACGAAGGTTGCCCACAACGCGCGTTTCTCACCGGCCGATCTCCTCACCCCCCACCAGACCAAGCCGAGCGTCAGCAGCCCGGAAATCGTCGATGGCAGCCGCGCCGCGAACGGCGTAACGCCGAATACGCCCATGGATGCGGCCTGACACCAGAACGCCAGCACCGGCTTCCCCGCAAAGACTTTCCCACGGAATCGCGGCACCACCCAATCGCCGCTTCCCAGCATCGTCCGAGAGATCTGCGTATACCACCCCTCATCCCGGTCGATGAGCGGCATCCGGTTGTTCCCCACCAGCCCCACCAGAACAAACCCCATGAGCAATAGCCCAACCAGAATCCGTCGCGTGGATAAGAAGGAATTGCTCGTCATTGACCTAGCCATCAGCACCCTGCCGCGTTCTGCCGCGCGCTCGCCGGCCGACATCCGCAACCGCCCCATTTTGCGGCCATTCCATTAAAGACGAATGAAATCCGCGGCAACGTCCGTCTTATCCGCGTCATTCGCGTAATCCGCGGTTCTCTCCCGCGTGCGGAAACCGGCCTCCGCGCGGTACAAGACAGGCATGGCGGAGACGATCCATCGTCCGGTCATGATTTATGACGGCCGGTGTCCCTTCTGTTGCCGCTGGATCGAGCGATGGAAGTCCATATCTGCCGCCGCCCTCGATTTCGAGCCTTATCAGCAGGCTGCGCATCGTTTTCCCCAAATCGATCCCGCCGCGTTTGCAAAGGCGGTCCACCTGATTGAGCCGGATGGCCGCATCTCGCGGGGCGCCCAAGCCGTGTTCCGCACCCTGGCGCTGGCCGGCCGACATCGATGGCTGCGATTCTGTTACGAGAAAGTCCCCGGCTTCGCCAGCGTCACGGAAACCGCTTACGCCGCCATCGCCGCCCACCGCACCGCCGCCGACCGCGTTGATCTCCTGTTGATTGGTCCTGGAACGCAACTGGCCTCCTATCGCTTCACCCGCCAACTTTTCCTGCGCTTGCTCGGAATCGTCTATTTGATGGCATTTATCTCGCTCTGGGTTCAGATTGACGGCCTGATCGGAAGCCGCGGAATCCTGCCCGTTCAGTCCTTTCTGCACGAAATTCAAACCGTGCTCGGCAACGAACGATATTGGCAATTCCCCACGCTTTGCTGGTTCGACGCCGGCGACGGATTTCTTCATTTTCTCTGCGCCGGCGGCGTGGCCGCCGCGATCCTGCTCCTCACCGGCGTCGCGCAATGGCCCGCACTGATGGTTCTCTTCACCTTCTATCTGTCCCTGACCGTCGCCGGCGAGAATTTCCTGTCGTTCCAATGGGACCTGCTGCTTCTCGAAGCCGGCTTCCTGGCGATCTTTTTCTCCCCGGCGCGCCTCTGGCCGCGCCCAACTCGGGCCACCCCCGAACCTTCCCGCGCCATCCTCTGGCTTCTCCGATGGCTCCTCTTTCGCGTGATGTTCATGTCCGGCGTTGTCAAGCTCGCCAGCGGCGATCCAACCTGGCGATCCCTCACCGCCCTGCGATTTCATTACCTGACCCAACCCCTTCCCACCTGGACAAGCTGGTATTTCTCCCAGTTGCCCGCATGGTTTCAGACGTTCTCTTGTGCCGTCGTCTTCTTTGCCGAGCTTGTCATCCCGTTCTTCATCTTCGCCCCGCGCCGCATGCGGCTTATCGCCTTCTGGGCCATCATCCTCTTCCAACTGCTCATCGCAGGCACCGGCAACTACGGCTTCTTCAACATTCTGACCATCGTCCTCTGCTGCACATTGCCGGATGACGCCTTTTGGCGATGGCTACTGCGACGACCCCCCTTTGCTCCGCCCGTTGTTTCCCCTGGGCGATGGCGCGCTGCCCTGACCGTTCCGTTGGCGATTGTCCTGCTGGCCGCCACCGTCCCCATCTGCGTGGACGCCTTCGGCGTCCCCATCTCCTGGCCAGCCCCCATCCTCCAACTGGAAAATTCCCTCAGCCCGTTTCGGATGGCCAACGGCTACGGACTCTTCGCCATCATGACCACTCGCCGTCCGGAAATCATCGTCGAAGGCAGCGACGACGGACAGACCTGGAAATCATACACGTTCAAATGGAAACCCGGCGACCCCGCCCGCCGCCCCAAATTCACCACGCCGCACATGCCGCGCCTGGATTGGCAGATGTGGTTCGCCGCCCTCGGCGACACGTCGAACAATCCATGGATCGAGCTTTTTCTCGACCGCCTCCTCGAGGGATCGCCGCCGGTATTGCGCCTGCTGGAAAGCAATCCCTTCCCCGATCATCCCCCGCATGAGGTGCGGGCCGTTCTATACGACTATCAGTTCACGGATTTTCCCACCCGCCGTTCATCCGGAGCCTGGTGGCGCCGCGATCCGATCGGCATCTACTGCCAATTGTCACGCCCGTCCGACGAGGAGAGACCTTGACCCGCCCCATCCCCCTATTGCGTCGGCTTCCGCCCCGGACTGGCATGCCGGCTCTTCGCCGGTTTCGTCGGCACTCCGTATCGCGTCCCCTCTCCCGTCTCCATCGCCTCACCCCCGCTCAACGGACCTTTCTTCCTTCCGCCGTCCCAACCGATCTGTTTCAGCTTCCGGTCACGCGGCCTCCACCACGGATGCTTCTGCCCTTCCTTCACGATTGCCACCGCTTCCTTCGGACTATCCACGATCCGGAAAATATCCGTGTCTTCCGGATCGATGAAATGCGGCGACAACCTGCTCCGCATCCACTTCACCAGGCCCGTCCAGTAATCCGTCCCGAACAGAATCAGCGGAAACGGCTCGATCTTCAGCGTCTGGATCAGCGTCAGCGTTTCGAAGCATTCATCCAGCGTTCCAAACCCGCCCGGAAAACAGATGAACGCCGACGCGTATTTCACGAACATCACCTTGCGCGCGTAGAAATAATGAAAGTCCAGATTCACGTCCAGATACGGATTGCTCTCCTGTTCGTGCGGCAGCGAGATGTTCAGCCCCACGCTCTTTCCATGCGCTTCGTGCGCCCCCTTGTTGGCCGCCTCCATGATCCCCGGCCCCCCGCCGGTAATCACCGCGAATTTCGCCCGGCTCAGCAGCCGGCCCGTCTCCTCCGCCGCCTTGTAATACGGATCCCCCGGCTTCGTCCGCGCGCTGCCGAAGATCGAAACCGCTTTCCCCACCTTGGCCATCGTTTCGAATCCGTCCACGAATTCCGCCATGATGCGGAAAATCCGCCAGACGTCCGTATTGTCAAAATCCGTTGCCATCAGATTCCCAGTTCCTTCTTCTTTTGCTCCCACTCCGCGTTCTCACGCTTGTTCTCAGATTTCAACGCCTTCCCGGTCTTCAGCGCCTCCACCTCCAGCCGCGACAAATGCACCGACCCAAGCTGATAATCCAAAAATGCCTCGGCCGCGATCGGCACGATCGGCTGGATCAACGCGAACATCGCCGTCGCGTAATCCCGAATCTCCTGCTGCGCATGCGCGTCCATCCGCAACGACAGAAAGTGCATCACGTTGTGCAAATCGCATTTCCAGTACCACTCCGTGTAAACGTTCACCGGCAGCGCAATCCGCGCCAGCTCCCGCGAAACGCCTTTCTCCAGCAGCTTCTCGTATTCCGGATAAATCGACTCGGCCCGTTCCAGATATTCACAAAATTCCTTCGCCGTCATCTCGT
>JBEKIV010000145.1:0-16382 GCA_050011595.1 Tepidisphaeraceae bacterium | reverse complement strand
GCCGGTTTTTGTCAAGGAACCGGCAACGGCGATTTTGCCGGCGCCGGTGATGGTGTAGTTGCCGGCACTATTATTGACGGTCATCGAAGCGGGGCTGTAAGTGGTATTTAGCGTGACGGCATAATTACCGGCATTGGAATCATTAAAGGTGACATTGCTGCCTTCGGTGTAGACCGTGGTGGCCGTGCCGTTGTTCCAGTTGTTGTTGGTGGTATTCCAGGTCTTGCCATCGGCCGGCGCACTGCCGCCGGTGTTGTTCCAGGTGAGATTGGCCGGCGCGGGGACGGCCGCGAAGTCATAGGCCAGGGCGTAGGTTTCACTGTTGCTGATATCGCCCTGGCTGCCGATGGCGCCGCCGGCCTTGAAGACTTCCAGATCGTAGGTGTCGCCGGGGGTCAGGCTTGTGTCGTAAAGCTCCTGGACGTTATCGACGGTGCTGTCGCTGTAGTCCAGGGGCGTGGTGGTGTTCCGGGTCACGTCATAGATATACAAGTCGAGATTGTTGATCGGATTGGAGGTAATCGACGTCTCGATAGGCCTTTCCCACACCAGCGTGGCGGTCAAGGTGTAACTGCCGGCGTGGCTGGAGGTGGGGACGAGGTAATTGTTGTAAACGTCCTGGGTGGAGGAACTGGAGAATGTCGTAAAATCCCACCCCATGAAGGGATCGGCGTGGCCGCCGCTCGGGGCGGAATGATTGCCGCCCAGGGCTTCGTAGGAAGTGGCGCTGGGGTCCTGCTCGCCGGCCTCGAGTTGGAGGTAGGAGTTGTAGACGTTGAGAACCCCGGCTCCGTAGTTGACGTCGAGCGGCGCGGTATGGGTATGGGACCAGGGTGCAGGCTTGACGGCGCCGTTGAGAAGCAGGGCCTTGATGGTCCGTGGATCGGTGGCGTCGGAGGAGATGGTTTCGCCGGCCTGTAGAAGCAGTGCGGCGGCGCCGCTCACGAGAGGGGTGGCAAAGCTGGTGGCGGAAGCGGGGGCCTCAATATCTGGTTTGGAGCGGCCGTTATCGACGGTCGGTCCGATGCTCGACTGGCCGCCGTAGGCTCCCACTCCAATGCCATTGTACGCCGTCGCCGGCGCATTCACCTGGCCGCCGTTGCCGACCGCGGAAACGATAATCGTCTGAAACTGGGCTATGTAATCGTCATAGAGGAGATCGACGGTCTGCTGATCCGAGACGGTGAGCGGCGAGCCATTATCCTCGGTGAAGATGAAGCTTTGATTGACGACGGCATCGCCGATGGGGTTGCCGTTGATGATGATGCCGTTCCAGAAATAAGTTGCCGAGTAGTTGTCAACGGCCTGCACGCCGGGTGCGACGCCGGTGCCAACGCCGTAAAAATTGGCGGCGACCTCATTGGCGTGTGAGGACCCTTCGGAGGCATTGTAGGTGGAAGTCTGATTGCCATTGTCATCGTAATAGGTGAAGAGGCTTTGCGGTTGCCCGACACTGGTAGGATCGACTTCAAAGGTATTTGTACCGGAAACATCGCCCTCGGCCTGCCCGACGGTGATGCCGCTGCCGGTCAAGGCGGGATCGACGCTTTGGAGTTGGGTAAGGCCGATCTGAGTGAGAGTCTGTGCGCGCGCGGCGGCGGCAAACGCGCCGCCGGCGACAAAAACGCCCGCTCGCCAAGGATGGGTCGATCGTCTTGCGCAGACCCTCCTTTTCATCCAAACCCTCCTGGGACACGCCCTGGCGGAGGAAAATCGCCCGGTACTTCCCGTTTGACCGTCCGCCTGCCCCCATGGCGAGCCGCTAATCCCAATGATAACTCATTTCCCGCGCCTCGGCAGCGCAAATTCCGGTCTGAAGCCACCGAATTCGCGATAAATTGGTCGACAATCTCCCCCATTTTGACATATCTAACCTTTTCCTAACCACATATGAACGGGCGCCACTTACTTGGTTTCCAGGATGACTTTGGCGGTTAGATCGGCATTTTGTGCCTCTGCCTGATCGGCGTTCACATCAACGGCAAAATGCTGGGAAGCCGGGTCGTAGGAAACGTCCAGCCCGTGGCCGGCCAGGGTGGCCTTGAGGGGCGATGGGCAGCATCCGTGCAGGCGAATGGCTTTTTCGCCTTGGGCGAAGCTCACGTCTACGGTGAGTTTTTTCGGCTCTTGTTGCAATGACGCGATGCGCTGTTTGCCGCTGGAGATGAACTTCCCGGCGTCGCCGAAGAGGGCGATGCCGCTGATTCCCGGCTGGGCGATGACGTAATAATTGAAGCCGTTCTTGCCCAGGGGGGCGCGGAACGTCGCGTCGGGATCGACGCGATACACTTGTTGATTGAAAAAGTCGTAGACGTAGGCGGGCCCCTTGACGCCGATGGCCCGCATCGAGAACGCGGCATCCTGAACGTCGGACTGGTCGGCGGGAGAAAGCTGCTCTTTGGCTTTCAGATCTTCCGGCGGCGCGTCCTTGCTTCGCCTGTGCGCCGTGGGGATGCGGTAGGCCAGGACATATTCAGTCCTCAGCCCGCCATGGTCGGTGTAGGTGCTTGCGACAAGGGTCCGAGATTGACCCTGGGCCTCGGCGATATAAGCGGCATCCAGGGGCACGATGGGGGCGTCGGGCTTGACGATGACGCCGTCGGGGCGGACGGCCCGGAGAATGTTTTCCTTGTTCTCCTTGCCGATCTCGTCGCCGAAGCCCACCATTCCGCCGGACAAATCTGACAGGAGGACATTGGCCGTTTCGGAGCTAAGATAGGCATCGGTCCAGGGCCAGATTCCCATGGCCGAGGCCAGGCGCGAGCCGTAAAGAAAATCATGCCAACGGTCGCGGCGGAGGCGGTCTTCACTGGGGCGGATCGTGGTGAGGTTGGAGTAACGGCTCCCCTGGAGGAAGTGGGCTGGAAACGGCATGCAATACTGCATGGTCATGCCGTCGTCACGGCAAGCGGCGGCCATGCCGGTGAGGAATTCGTCGCCGGCATCGACGGTGGAGGCCAATTGCGGAGAATGCAGATAGATGTCGCTGAGCCAATCCTGTTCGTAGGCGAAGGCTCCGGCGCCGTGGACGTATCCGACGATATCGTGCCAATAGCGCGGGTCGGTGGCGGCGAATCCGGCGATTTGATAACTCTGGCGATAGGGGCTGGCGGGATCAATCCACCGGTTGTGGGTCATAATGGGCAAGCCGAGCGTTCGCTGAAATGCCTGGAGGCCTTGGGGGAAAACGTCCGGATGGGCGCGGTATTCCATCAATCCGCCGTAGCGGTTCCATTCGCCTGGCGGCATTCTGGGGTTCTTTGATTTGCCCTGCTTTCCATCGGAGCCGGTGGACGATTTGTAATACCACCAACTGTCCAATTGCAGGTATTTGACGGGGATGCTTTTCTCGCGGAAATGTTGGGCCAGCGCCAACAGCGTCCCGCCATACCCGAGCTTGGGATCGAAGTTGTAGTAGTAATACGTTCCGTTGTCGGTCCAATATCCGAGGTATTTCAGGCCGATGTCGCAGTCGTTCGCCGGGCGTGTCTTGCCCTGCAAGTCGGTCAGGGTTCGACCGAATAGGTCCCAAGTGTGGTTGATCCCCTTGCCAAAGGCCACCAGGGTTTGTTGCGTGAATCCGGCGGGGATGTTCCTCACGGTATCGCGCAATTCGCCGACGATGTGGGTTCGGGCGTCGCCGCCGATGCTCTGGATCAGAAAGTGCGATGCCGGCGAGATGATGAAGGCGTCGGCATCATCGTCGAAGATCATCCACGGCGAGCCGCTGTCGACGGGCTCGAACGCGACCGGCGAATGGGACTTTTGACGAAAGCTCATGACGTAAAAATTTTTCGGCAACCGGTCGAAATCGGGGAAGGCCAGAAGCGGCTTGGCCGCGGCGGCTTCATAGGTCAGCGAGAACATCGCGAGCGATTTGTTTTGATACGAACGGATTTTTTCCGTCAGGGGGACGCCGTGGCTTTGCAGATGAATGGTGGTATCGACGTATTGGCCGACGGCGTCGGCGGCTTCGATGCTTTGGTCGCTTGAACCCGTCCAGCCGCAGCCGAGCGTCCAGTCGGGATTGCCGGGGGCGGCGATGACGTAACGGCCGGTTTCCGACGCATTCGCGGCGGCGGCCAAAAGGGTTAGACCCAGGATTATTCCGAATCGCATCATGGCAGCCTTCCGGACAAATCCCGCGCGGCCGGAGTATTCACGACCTGCAACACGCGGCGAACGCGGGACAAAGGGTAGCCGTTCAGCTTCGCCAAATCCTTTGCAGCGAACATTTGGGTGGCGGAATCGCCGGAGGCGATCAAGCGCCAAACGGCGGAGTTGGCGGCGACGGCATCGTCCGAGCCAAGGTCGTTCCAGGCTTGCTTGAGCTGATCGTCGGTCAACGGCACGGCAGCGGCCAGGGTTTCGACGTGAAAGGAGAGGAACCCAAATACCTTGTCGCGTTTGATCGGCTTGGAGGTGAAATCCAATTTCAAGGTCGAATCGGCGTGTGGGAAAATCCAGTCCATTCGGTAAATGGTGGAGCAGTCGAAGGTGCGGTCTGGTCCGCCCCAGCTATGCATGTCGCCCAGCGTGCCATGCTCGGCGGCGCCGGTCCAGGCGTCATGCGGCGGCTCGCCGTCGGGAGTTGGATAGAGGTCGGGGTAATTCTGCTCGTTATTGTCGCTGAAGAATCCGCAGTTGCAGAACGTGGTTCGCAGAAGCTCGGGGCCATCGTCCAGCTTGCATGCCCAGATGTCCGGACCCCAGGTGGGACTGCAACCGTTCCAGGAATTAAGCAGCAGCAGGTCGAATGTCACGTGTACAAACGCGTGGGCCGGCAAATCGGTCAGCGTGAAGACAACTCCCTTGGGCCCGAACGGGCCGATGTATCGGCGGTTTCCCTGGGGAGTCACGCGCAACCGGCCGCCGGAAAATTCGTGGGGGACATTGGAAGAAAGCTCGGCGGTGTAATTGGGTCCGCGCCAGGGGCCGGGCTGGGCCGTCGCGGACTGCGGCGAGGTTTGCGGCTGATTGTTGTCGCCGGTCGGAGTTTCCAACAGCGAGAATGCGGCAATAACCACCGCCGCGGCGCTGATCATCAGGATGCCGACGATGGCCAAACGGCTTACAACTGACTTGGGCATGTCTCGCTCCAGTCGTTCAACTCCGCTCGATCGCCGGGTCCATGATACTGAACGTCGCGGGAGATTCACCATGCCCGCAAATGGCGGGCAATGGCTTGTCGATTTGAAGTGGCAGGGGTCTGCGCCTATCCTCAATCGAACCGACAAAGGAAGGCAAGGGACTTCAATGGCAAATCCGATTTCAGAGGCGGCGCTCGACGTGATTTTCCGGCAAGCCCGCACGCATTCGGCGTGGCTGGGCAAGCCGGTCGGCGACGATCTGTTGCGGGCGGTGTACGACCTGGCGAAGCTGGGGCCGACGTCGGCCAACACGATGCCGATGCGGATCGTGTTCGTCAAATCGCCGGCGGCGAAAGAGCGGCTGAAACCCGCGCTGGATGCGGGAAACGTGTCCAAGACGATGGCGGCTCCGGTGACGGCGATTTTCGCGGACGATCTGCGGTTTTACGAACACATTCCGCGATTGTTTCCGCCGGCGGCGGGGTTCCGCGATTTTTTCGCGAAGGCCGAGAACGCCGAACTCGCGAAAATCCACGCATTCCGCAACGCGACGCTGCAAGCGGCGTATTTCATCATCGCCGCCAGGGCATTGGGGCTGGATTGCGGGCCGATGTCGGGTTTCGACAACGCCAAGGTCGATGCCGAGTTCTTCCCGGATGGGCGATTCAAATCCAATTTTATTATGAACCTCGGGTATGGGGATGCGGAGAAACTGCATCCGCGCCTTCCACGGCTGGAGTTCGACGAGGCGTGTAAGATTGTGTGAATGGAAAATGGACAATGGATAATTGATAATGGAATTTCAATTATCCATTGTCCATTATCCATTATCCATTATCCATTATCAATTCATGGCCGCGTTGTCGGCGGATTTTCGGTCCACGGCGCCCATCCGTCGTCGCCTTGGAGGAAATTCTCCTTCGAGAATGGTTCGGCTTCGGATGGCGTGAGCTGTTTTGACCAATCGACGCGCGCGTTGCCGGCGGCGCCGGGGCCGGTGCAGGCGCATTCGGCGTAGAAGGCGTGCATGTCGGTATCCGTGGGCCGCCACTTGAGCCAGCCGGCGGGCTGGATTTGCGGGCCGAGCTGGCAGTGCAAATAGACGACGCGCGCGTAGGGCCGCCAGGGCCGGCCTAGATAGACCGAGCCATCGGGGACTCCCTCGGCGGCGGTGAGCTTGCAATCGACCAGGACGTATCCGGTGGTCTGCTGGTCGTCCGTGCGCGATTGGGCGGTCAAATATCCCTTGCCGGTGCTCTGAATCTCACATTGGTCGAATACCGCGGCCGCGTTGCCGAAGATGAAATCGACGTCGCCGCGGATGAGACATTGGTAGTAATACTGCCGTCCGGAATTGGCGTAGAGGGTGTCCTGATTGGCGAGAAATCGGCAATTGCGGAAGACGGCGCGATCGGAATCGACGCCGAGTGCAACGGCCTGCCCCACCGTCTTACGCGGGGCGGAAGGATTTTCGAAAGTAATGTTGTCGGCGGCGAATCCCTTGGCGCGGACGGTGACGCTGAACGATCCGAACGTGCCGAGTTCTTTGCCGTCCGGGTTTTTCTTCCGGGCGTAATCGTCAAACGTGAGCACCGTTTGCCCGGCGTCCTGGCCGACGAGGTGGACGAAGGGTTGGGTGATGTGAATCTTCTCGTGATACGTTCCGGGCTTGATGTAAACGATTCTGGGCTGGGCGTTGTCCTTGGGAATCGAATCCACGGCTTGCTGAACGGTTTTGAAATCGCCGGTTCCATCGGCGGCGACGATGACGTCGGCGGTCACGCCATTGACCGTTCCGCCTGTTCCCAGGGCGGTTCGTGCGTTCAAAAGCAGCCCAAACAATATCAATCCTGCGATGCGGTTGTTCATGGCATAAATAATAGCCGATCAACCGGGTCCTGGCGGTGGCCCGCCGGGTCCACCCGGCCCCATGGGCGGCCCGCGCCAATCGTCCGGGCGTCCCTCGCCGGGCGGTGGCGGGAGCGGCGGGGGCGGCAGCAACATCCGGCTGCGAATGCTCTGGAATCGCTCGGCCCATCTCTGGTATTGCGCCGAAGTCAAAACTCCCTTCATCTGTTGATCGAGCTTGTCGTATTCCGCTTTCAACTCGGGACCCATCTTCTGGCGGATCGCGTGCAGGGCGTCCTGACGCTCCTTGTAGATATGGCGCACCTGTACGACCTGATCGTCGGTCAGCAGCAGTTCATCGCGCAGGCGGTCGACCAGGTCATTCACGGGCGGCTCCGGAGCGAATCCCATGGGCATCGGCGGCGGGCGGTGAAGGAGAAGGGCAACGCCCCAGCCGGCCGCGCCGCCGCAAAGGAATATGACTGCCGCCAGCATCAGCGCCTTGATCGCCCGGCAACAATGGCATCGTGGTTTCAATCCGGAATCGGAAATGGGTTGGTTATTTTCGGTCATGGCATCTGCACCTGTGCCGCGTTGAACAGCGGCGTAATGGAATCGACGGTTGTGGATTTGTTGGAATGGAGCGCCAGGGTGAGGATGGCGCAGGCGGCCAGCGCGGAGACGGCCGCGGACCACGCCAGCGGCGTCAGCCGCCATGGCGGCTCGGCGCGGGCGGATCGCAGGACGGCGCCGATATCGACGTTGGTTTGGGGCGGCGTTTCGGCCCTGGCCCGGCGGGCGAGGGCATCGACTGCTTCAAGCGGTTCCATGGCTGATCCCGGTTAAGAATTCGGTCATCTGGTTTTGTTCGATGATCCGCTTCAGGCGTTGTCGCGCGCGGTAGGCGCGCATCTTGACGAGCGTTTCGTTCCAGCCGGCGCGTCGGGCGATTTCCTTCATGCTGCAATCCTCGAAATACATCAGCGTCAGCACCAACCGGTCGGCCGGGGGTAGCTTGGCCAGAAGCCGGTGGAGCGTTTCGGCCGCGGCGGCGGGGTTGGTCTGATCGGTCACGGTCGCGACGGCCGGATCAATTTCGCCCAACGGCTGCATGCGGCGGCGGCGAGCCTGGGTCTTCCAGAATTGATAGCCGACGCGCGTCGCGAGGCGAAAAAGCCAGTGCTCGAACGGCGCTCTGTGGGGCCGAAAGCGCGGCAACGACAGATAAACCTGAACGAACACTTCGTGAACCAACTCGGCCTGCGTGCCGCGGTCGCGCGTGAAACGCCACATCAATCGTGCAACTCGCGGCTCGTGCCGCTTGAAAAGCTCCGCACAAGCCTGGTTGTCTCCGGCCAGAATTTGGCGGCATTGCAACAAATCCAATTCGTCCGATTCGTCTGGGCCGGTCGAGAGGCTTGGCATATCCGCTGGCGCCACTCGCTCATCTTCCATCGCTCGAGGCTGGGAGACAATGGTCATTGGCTCAGGACCGTGTTTATTGTCCCGGCGGCGGCGGAGGTGGCGGCGGCGGGCCGAAATCATCGCCCGGCGGTGGCGGTGGCGGAGGGCGGCGGCCATCGGGCCGGCTCGTCGGACCCGGCCCGCCGCCATTGTCAGGTCCAGGTTGGCCGCATCCCGGCCGATCCCCGGGCGGGGGTGCGTTGCCCGGCTGGCCCTGCGCCCACGCCGCCCACGTTCCCATCAGCAGACATCCCATTGCCGTTGCGACGATTCGCGTTTTCATAATCCGTTACCTCCGCCGGTACATTGGCGCGATGTGGGTGGAGGTAACAGGTATTTTCATGTGAAATCCCTCGCCCCCCGTTGCGCGAGAGGGTGGAACAGTAGAAAGTAGAGCAGGAGCAAGCACGGATGCCATCTGTGGCCATCGCGGGGCCGCGATGATTTGGTGCGCTGGCGAAATGGTTGGAGGTTCGGATCGGGGGCGCGTTCAGACCCCGCGTGCGCCACGCTCGGTAAGACGTTTCGCAAGGCGGTGGCGGCGTAGGAGGATTTCCCTCACGCAAGTCACCCGCGTCGTCGTTGCATTAACACCACAGTGCCGGCGATCACCAGCAGGGAAGTCGTCGCCGGTTCGGGCACGGGCGACCACTCGACCGCATAGAGGTTGCCGCCCGGCTCCTCGGCCAAACCGTAAATGTTCCCAGAGGGGTCGACCGAATCGGCCGTAGAGAAGAGAAACTCCCCCGGAGGGAGCAGTGTGCCCAAGTCAATACATGAGTCAGCCGAACCGGACCAAACCAAGGCATCGCTGCTGGATGTTAGAGTATTGACGCCCCAACCGACTTGGTAGCCGTCGCCGATGCCATGAGCCTGAGAGTTGACGAATCCGTTGGGGTTAAGGTCAATATACGAAGAGGCCGAACCGTACCACAGCAGGGCGTCGGTGGTGCTGCCGAGGGTCTTCTGACCCGAACCGACCTGCTGACCATCGGCCACGCCATTGGCCGTTGAGCCCCAGAACCCACTGGGATTGAGGTCAACGACCGAGACGGCCGTGCCGGACCAGAGAAGTGCGTGTTCCGAGCCGCCTGTCGCATTCCCTCCGCCATAGCCGACCTGTTGACTACCATCGACGCCAACGGCTACCGCGCTTGCGAATCCACTGGGACCGGTGCCAAGGTCAACTGCCGAGGCAGCCGTACCGTACCAGAGCAGTGCGTGCTCCGGACCCGTAGGAGGAAACCCAGCCACGGCAATATTTCCGGAGCCAACCTCCTGTCCGTCGCCGATCGCTCCAGCTACCGAAGAAATGAACCCGTTGGGATTGAGGTCGGTGGGCGTAGCCGAAGGGTTGGACCATAGTAGGGCGTGTCCATCGCCTCCACCGACCACCTGGCCATCATCCACAGCTACGGCGTTCGTGGGTGTAAATCCGCCGGGGTTGAGAACAAGTGCAGTGCCGGTAGGACCGGACCAGAGAACAGCGTCGCCATAGCCGGTGACGAGATTGATGACATGCCCCGCTACGCCTCCGGCAGCGGCGTCGAATTCGAACGCGTTTGCGGAAGCGGACATCTCGAACCCGGTAGGTACAGTAAGCGGATATAGCACTGAGCAGGTGTAAACCTGCCCCATCGCCAACGACGCCGAGGCAAACGTGACGGCGGCGATCACCGGAATGATTTTGCGATTCATGGTCTTTCCGGCAGAAAAACAACCTTTTGCGCTAATGTTACGCATGGCCAAACCAGACCGCGGTCGCCCAAGCGGGGCTGTGAAGGATGGTTGAGGCGCGGCCTGTGGGCGCAAGTCTTCTTCGGGGGATGGCCGCCGAAGGCGGCGGAGAGGGATTGGGAGAATGCGGTTGGCGTGCGCCTCTGGGCTGGAGGAGAGGGGCGTCGCAAATGTTCGCGGCGCGGGTGATTGGAATTAATGCAACGCTCAGCACACAACACGGGAGGCTTCGCCTTCCCGGCTCAACGCTCAACGTTGAAGTGAAGAGAAGGGCTGACCTTGACAACGCGCCTTGGGGGGCTACGTTTGGTCGCCGCCGAACTTTGCGGCGGATTGCGGCCGAAAAGGGGCCACCGAGAGGATCAGATGTCGGGCCGATACGCGATTGGGCTTGATTTTGGGACGAACTCGATGCGGGTGCTGATCGTCGATGCGCGCGACGGGAGGGAGGTGGCCTCGGTTGTGGCGGACTATGCCGGCGGGGAGGCGGGGGTGGTGCTGGATTCGAGCGATCCCGACCTGGCGCGGCAGCAGCCGGGGGATTATCTGGAGACAATCGTGCGCGGAGTGGGTCTGGCGTTGAAGGATGCGGCGAAGGAGGGTGAATTTTCGCCGCTTAGGGTGATCGGAATCGGGGTGGATACCACGGGCAGTACGCCGATGCCGGTGGACAGCCAGTGCCGGAGCTTGGCGAGCTTGCCGGGGTTTGCGGGGAATCCGCAGGCGATGGCGTGGCTGTGGAAGGACCACACGGGCTACGCCGAGGCGGAGGAAATCACCGCGACGGCGGCGAAACATCGGCCGGCGTATCTGAAAAAGATCGGCGGGCGGTATTCGTCGGAATGGTTTTGGGCGAAGATTTTGCATTGTGCGAGGACTCAGCCGGCGGTGTTCGACGCGGCGTATACGTGGGTGGAGATCGCGGACTGGATTCCGGCGGTTCTGACGGGAACGACGGATGCGGGAAAAATCCGTCGCGGGGTTTGCGCGGCGGGGCATAAGGCGATGTACAACGCCGAGTGGGGCGGATACCCCGATGAAGAATTTCTTGCGGTGTTGAATCCGGGGCTGGGGCGGCTGCGGCGCACGTTGCCGGCGAAATGCGAAACCGTCGCCGCCGCGGCCGGGGGGCTGAGCGCGGAGTGGGCGGGCAAGCTGAATCTCCCGGCGGGAATCCCCGTGGCGGTGGGGGCGTTCGACGCGCATCTGGGCGCGGTCGGCGCGGGGATATGCGAAGGGACCATGGTGAAGATCATGGGCACGTCGACGTGCGACATCATGATCTCGCCGCTGTCGCGGGCGATCGCGGATGTGCCGGGGCTGTGCGGGATCGTGCCGGAGTCGGTGTTGCCGGGATATTACGGGCTGGAAGCCGGGCAGTCGGCGGTGGGGGACATCTTCAACTGGTGGGTCAGCAAGATCGAGCCGGGCGGGGCGGAATCGGGATCGCACCAGGCTCTGACGGCCGGCGCACAGGCGCTGCGTCCGGGGGCCAGCGGGCTGCTGGTGCTGGATTGGCTGAACGGCAATCGCACGATCCTGGTCGATCAGCGGCTGAGCGGCATGGTGCTGGGGCTGACGCTGCACACGTCGCCGGCCCAAATCTATCGGGCGTTGATCGAATCGACCGCCATGGGCGCCCGCGTGATCATGGAGCGATTGGAGGAATACGGCGTGGCGGTCCGCCGGGTGGTCAACTGCGGGGGGATCGCGGCGCGCAATCCGCTGGTCATGCAGATTTACGCCGACGTGATGAACCGCCCCATCGCGGTGTCGCGAAGCCTGCAAACGTGCGCGCTTGGCTCGGCGATCGCGGCATGCGTCGTCGCGGGGCGGGAGCGCGGTGGGTACGAGAAATTCGAGCAGGCCATCAGCGCCATGACCGGCGTGCAGGAGCGGCTGTTCACCCCGAATCCGGCGAGCGTGGCCGTGTACGAGCGGCTTTATCGGCTCTATCGGCGTCTGCACGATGCGTTCGGCGTGGCGGGGCATCAGGCGGACTTGTCGGACGTGATGAAGGAACTGCTGTCGATCCGCGACAGGGCATTGGCCCAGTGATGCGGGTTGTGAATTTTTACCGCGAAGGCGCGAAGGACGCGAAGTTGCGCGAAGAAGAAATGGTTTTTAGGGGTAGTTTTCATTCATGAGGAAGTCGGATGTCCGCGACATCGAGCAGTCCATCATTAAAGGGTTTGGAACTCTGGTATCTCACCGGCAGCCAGCATCTGTATGGGCCGGAAGCCTTGAAACAGGTGGCGGCGAACGCGGAAACGGTGGTGCGCGCGCTGAACGACGGCAAGCGGCTGCCGGTGCGGCTGGTGGCCAAGGGCGTGCTGACGACGCCGGAGGAAATCCGCGCCGTCTGCATCGAGGCCAACTCTTCGCCGCAGTGCATCGGGGTGGTGCTGTGGATGCACACGTTTTCGCCGTCGAAGATGTGGATCGGCGGGCTGAAATTGCTGCGCAAGCCGATGCTGCATTTGCACACGCAATTCAATCGCGATTTGCCGTGGAAGACGATCGACATGGATTTCATGAACCTGAACCAGTCGGCGCACGGCGACCGGGAAGCGGGATTCCTCCACGCGCGGCTGCGGCTGAGCCGGAAGGTGGTGGTCGGGCATTGGTCGGACCCGGAGGTGCAGGAACGGCTGGCGGCGTGGTCGCGTGCGGCGGCGGGGTGGCACGATCTGCAAGGGGCGCGATTTGCCCGATTCGGCGACAACATGCGATACGTGGCCGTCACCGAAGGCGACAAAGTCTCGGCCGAGGCGCGGTTCGGGTTTGCCGTCAACGGTTACGGCGTGGGCGATCTGGTGAAATACGTCAACGAAATCAGCGACTCGGCCGTGGCATCGCTCTGTAAGGAATACGAAGCTCGATACGCGGTGGCGGCGGAGCTGCGAGCGGGCGGGGCGCGCCATCCATCGCTTCAGGATGGGGCGAGAATCGAGTTGGGAATCCGCGCATTCCTGGAAACCGGCGGATTCAAGGGATTCACCACGACGTTCGAGGATTTGCACGGGCTGAAACAATTGCCGGGGCTGGCGGTCCAGCGGTTGATGGCCGATGGATACGGATTCGGCGCCGAGGGGGATTGGAAAACCTGCGCCCTGCTTCGCGCGACGAAAGTGATGGCAAGCGGCTTGAGCGGCGGAACGTCGTTCATGGAAGATTATACTTACCATCTCGATCCGGCCGGCCCGCTGGTGCTCGGATCGCACATGCTGGAAATATGCCCGACCATCGCGGCGGGCAAACCGTCGCTGGAAATCCATCCGCTGGGGATCGGCGGCAAGGCCGATCCGGTCCGCCTGGTGTTCGATGCGCCGGCGGGTCCGGCCATCAACGCGTCACTGATCGACCTGGGCAATCGCTTCCGGCTGGTGGTGAACGAGGTGGACGCGATCGCTCCGCCGCATCCGCTGCCGAAGTTGCCGGTGGCGCGGGCGGTGTGGAAATGCCGGCCGGATTTCAAGACGGCGGTCGCGGCGTGGATTTACGCCGGCGGCGCGCACCACACGGCGTTCAGCTATGCGGTGGATGCCGAGCACCTGCAATGTTTCGCGGACATCGCGGGCGTGGAAGTGGTGCGCATCGACGGCCAAACCCGGTTGCCGGCATTCCTGCAATCGCTGCGGGCGGATGAATTGTATTACCATCTGGCGCATGGATTGGGGCAACTATAGAAAGACTTATGCGATATGAAGAGTTGAAGAATCGAGTGCATCGGGCGAACCTGGCGCTGGTGGAAGCGGGATTGGTGGTCCTCACCTGGGGCAATGCCAGCGGCGCCGACCGCGAGGCCGGGGTCATGGCGATCAAGCCCAGCGGCGTGGCGTACGACAAATTGCGGCCGGAGGACGTCGTGGTCCTGTCGATCGAAACCGGCGAGGTGGTCGATGGCGCCGCCAGGCCGTCGTCCGATACGCCGACCCATCTGCACTTGTACCGCGAATTCGCATCGGTCGGCGGGATCGCGCACACGCATTCAACGTACGGCACTTGCTTCGCGCAGGCTCTGCGCGAGATTCCATGCCTGGGGACGACGCATGCGGACAATTTTTATGGGGCGATTCCGATCACTCGGGCGCTGACGGCCGATGAGATCGGCCGGGACTACGAACTGAACACCGGCAAAGTGATCGTCGAGTGCTTTCGCGACGGGGGGATCGATCCCGGGAACGTGCCGGGCGTTTTGGTCGCCAGCCATGCGCCGTTCGCCTGGGGCCCAGGTGTGGAAAAGGCGGTTGAGAACGCGATTGTGCTGGAATTTTCGGCGAAGATGGCGCTGAACGCGCTGCTGCTGAATCCGCGAGTCTCGCCGATCCCGCAAGCGCTGCTGGACAAACATTTCCTGCGTAAACACGGCGCCGGGGCGTATTACGGCCAGGAACGGGCGCGGTGAGGAACGGATGCGCGAAACCGGCGTGATCTTCGACATGGATGGGGTCATCGTGCTGACCGAGCAGGCCCATTGGCAAAGCTGGCAGGCGCCGGCGAAGGCGCGCGGGGCGACGCTGCAATACGCGGCGTTTCTCTCCTGTTTTGGACGGGTGAATCCCGATTGCATCCGCATTCTTTTCGGCCCGGATATTTCTCCGGCCGAATCCGCTTCAATCGCCGACGAGAAGGAAATCGCCTTTCGCCAGATCATCCGCGCCAACGTTCCGCTGGCGCCGGGAATTTTCGATTTGCTGAAGGAATTGAAATCCCGCGGCGTGCGGACGGCCATCGGCTCGTCGGCGCCGCCGGAAAATATCGCGCTGGTCCTGGATGCGGGCAAACTGCGTCCGATGTTCGACGCGATCGTCGATGGCTCGCAGGTGAAGCGCGGCAAGCCGGCGCCGGACGTGTTTCTTCTGGCCGCCGAGCGCATGGGCGTGCCGCCCGAGCGCTGCGCGGTGATCGAGGATGCGCCGATGGGCATCGCGGCGGCGGTGGCGGCGGGAATGCTGCCCATCGGCGTCGCGACCACGCATGCCGCGCAGGAATTAAAGGATGCGGGGGCGAAGTTCGTTTTCGACCAGCCGAAGGATTTAATCTCGGACTCATTTTTCCGGACGATTGGTGTCATGGAGTGAGCGGCTGTCTCACGGGTGGGGAACCATCGGTAGAAGGTTTGCCTTGCACGAGATGCAACGTTAGTCTCGCCGGATCAATGCAGAACGTGACCGATAGCGGGATCACACAATCAGATTCCAGCCTCGATGTGGGGCTGATGTCTCGACACGCCCGGTATGACGGCTTGCGTCTTTTCGCGCTCTCCTTCGCCGCCCTGTTTCTGGAGCTGATGGTCATTCGCTGGGTCCCGGCGGTTGTGCGATTCGTCGCATACTACAGCAATCTCATGCTCATCAGTTCGTTCCTGGGTCTTGGCCTGGGGGCTATGACCGCCCGGCGCAATTGGAATCTGTTCGGGTGGTTTCCAACTTTGCTTGTGGCGAATGTAGGGTCGCTGATGGTGTGCCGGCATCTTATCCACATGCCGACAACGGGCTCGGAGGCACGGTTCGGTCAGGAGGGCACGTTCCTTTTCGATTACCTGGTATTGATCGGGATTTTCCTCCTCAACACGGCGGTGTTCGTGCCTTTGGGCCAGCAGATTGGCCGCTTGTTTCGTCAACAGCAACCGTTGCGCGCCTACGCATTTGATCTGGGAGGTAGTCTTTGTGGGACGATCGTGTTTGGACTTTTTTCCCTGTATCATTTCTCTCCGTCTATAGGTGTTGCGGTTGTTGCCGGGATCTATCTGGCGATCAGCAGACGTTATTTCCTGATGAATTCGATTTTGCTCGTCGCCGCGGTGATCGTCATCCCGCTTTCCGTCGCGCCGGCGGCGATCTGGTCCCCATACTATTACGTCACCGTACATCCGTTTGACGTGAAGGCGCCGGCGGTCTCGGAGCCGCCGCCCAATTTGCGCACCGTGAAGAACCCAAGTTTCTATATCGTCCGCGTCAATACCGATTTCTATCAGTGGGATGGGACTCTGGACCTACGGCGATACACTCCTGATTATGAATTCGCGAAGTACGTACGTGATATCATCGATCCGGAATACCTGTTTCCTTACGTCCTTCACCCACAGGCAAAGCAAATCTGCGTCGTGGGCGCCGGAGGGGGATTGGATGTGCAGGCGGCATTGATATCAGGCGCCGAGCATGTGGACGCGGTGGAGATCGACCCGACGCTAATCGACATTTCCCGCCACTTTAATGCTTCAGGCGTCTACGACGATCC
>JBEKIV010000144.1:0-10276 GCA_050011595.1 Tepidisphaeraceae bacterium | reverse complement strand
ATATCAGCGCTATTTCTTTTGCGGGGCAGGGACGAATTTCTCGCCGTGAATGTCACAGCAAAAGCAATAGTTTAGTTGCGTATAGCTCTCATGGAACTTCTTTCGATTGAAGGAAGCGTCTTTATGCATGGCCCGCTCAGCTTCGTCACAAAAGTCGTAGAATGCGTCGATTGCACCCGTAGGTCCCATGATCTGAAGTGTACCGAGGATTTCCACTTGTTTCTTCAAATAGGCCTTTTCATCGAACGCACCGCCGTCCGGATAAAAGGCATGGTAGTAGCAGTCCGCGAGAAACGGCATCCACGACAAATAGGTGGATAGCTTGGTCTCCTCGACCTTCTTGCGCTTTTCCCAATACATTGCGATACGCTGTGTGGTCCAAGCGATGACCACAACTGAAAGAAAAGAACCGATTGACTGAAAAATGCCCATAGCGGCGTCAATTATGATGTTGGAGCGTGGAGGCGGCAAGCAACCGGCGCGTGCTGATCGTGGCTCGGGGTGGCATTGAGTAATCTCCGGCCGAACCGCGAACGCGCACGAGCTAGTTTTTATCTAGCTGCGCCCTGGTTTCCGTCCCTCAGTTGGCAGAGGGATTTCTGTTGCTTGTGTGTTTCACGGTCGTAAAATCCCGCCAATGAAAGGACACAAGCGTGATTGCCTACAAATATCGTCCTTACGGCCAACGAACGCTTGAAATCCTGTTGAACAGGGAGTTGTATTTCTGTTCCGTGGATGCATTGAACGATCCATTGGATTCAAGAGCCGACCTGGAAACCGAATACAAAAGATTGTTTGGGAAACTTAACCAGGCAACCGATGAGCCTGCGGTGCGGGAGGCATTCTTGATGTTTTTATTGGACGCCCATTATTTTACTGATCCAAAGACCAAAGAAAGAATGGGTCTGCACAAAACACTTCAGTTATACATGGCCACGTTGGGGATTCTGTCCCTATCGCAAAATCCCAAAGACCCGTTGTTGTGGTCGCACTACGGGGATTCTCATCGCGGGGTATGTCTAGGCTTTGATACCGACCTTATACAGGGTAAGGGATTGGGCACTCGTGGCGCAATTAAATACCAGTCACGACCTCAATATGAGTCAATATTGCTTTCGTTAGCGCAGGAACTTGGTGAGTTTTGTAGGCCATGGGATAAGCACGATTTCCCTGCGGAGCAGGGAGACAGATTTTACTCGCACCAGATATCGGAATTGGTGAGAGGCAATCTGCTAGTCAAATCGGAAAAATGGAAATATGAGGAAGAATACAGAATAATTCGTAGCGAACCTGGACTTCAGGCGTTCGCGCCCGAGGCACTGCGTTTTGTCATTTTTGGCACCAAGACAACCGAAGCGAATGAGCGAACAATTCGCAGTATTATAGGCGCACCGCACTACGCTCATGTCAAAATAAGGAGAGCTTCACACATCCCGGGAAGCTTTGATTTCGATATCCTTGAGAGATAAATCGCTGTTCAACTATGGAGCATGGAACCGGAACTGAAGGGGACACGACCAATCCCGATCGGAACGGTTTTTGCAGAATGGAACCGGGACGTGAGCACTTAAAAAGCGCTCACGTCCCGGTTCCACGCTCTCACGTCCCGGTTCCACGCTCTTAAAAAGCGCTCACGTCCCGGTTCCACGCTCCACGTCCCGGTTCCACGCTCCACGTCCCGGTTCCACGCTCTTTTGCAATTCCGGAGTGTCGGGCATGGAAAAGCCGCTGCCGTCCACGTGAAACACCCGATGCCCGTGCCACCGGTGTTGGGCCTGATGCGTCTGCGGTATGAGTCTTTGGCAGATTTCGCTGAACAAGTCGTTGCAGACCTGCAGTGGCAGGCGCTGCCGCGCCGCACAGTAGGCCTGGGCGCTGAACGCGGCGACCGTGGGGCTTTGCCCGCCGCCAGCCAGGTGACGAACTTCGCTGCAAGGAACATTGCCGTGCAAGACCTGTTGCGCGAACAAAGCCACCGTCGTTGCCGGGTCCAACTCGCGTTCACGCCAACGGTAATCATGCTCGCGGCAAATTCGCTCGATCGTGCCACGATTCAGAACCGAGGGGAGATTGCACTTGATGTGCTCAAGCGCGTAGGCGATACTTGCCATCCGTGGCCTCCTGTTGGTGGGTGACTTAGACACCACCATTCTGACAGGAGGTCACACCTTGCGCAAATGTACTAAATGCAGTGCCGGCGCGGAGTTACGAATTAAGTTGATGCCATTAAGCTGCGTACCCGTTTCCGTCCCCCAACGCCATCGAGAGCTTCACCGCCATCTCGGCGCTAATGCCGCGCTTGCCCCGGCAAATCTCGTCGACGACTGAAGGGGACACGACCCTTAATATTAAGGGTCGTGTCCCCTTCAGTTCTGAGGGAGAAAAAGGGGACATTCAAGAGTTCCTGGAAATCTTGAATGTCCCCTTTTTCATAAAGGCGAGGGGATTGAGAATTATTTTTTATTCTGGGGCACGGAGGACAGGATGTTCACAAAACCTGTTTGCGCTTCGATTCTTTTGTCGACTTGGACTACCACCGAGCCGATGATGCCGCCGCCGCCGTGGGCGCCGGTGCCGGTGCACTTCCAAATGGCGGCGCCTTTGGCGCGGTCGAGCAGTGTAAAGCAGCCGGTGATGGTGTACGACGACATGACGGCGGCGTAGGTGTCTTCCACGTCGGTCACGGTGATGGCGAGGAATACCTGGGATTCCGCGGGGGCAAGTTGGCACAACGCAGCGTCGCTCATCTGGGCAAGTTGCTCATCGGTGGTGGATGCGTCCTTGCGCCAGGAGTCCACCATTATGGCCTGATAACCCAAACCCTGGAGCTTGGTCCTAACCAAATCGCGGACGCGTTGTATATCGTCGGCGTCAAACTGGCCGGATTTATCCTTTCGAGCGTCAATCAGCGGCATGACGTAAATGGCGCCAATGGGCTGATTGAAGGCGCTGGCATTCATCGTGGGCTTATCCGGATTGGTGATGCAGCCGGTGAGGGTCAAGAATCCCAATGCCGCGAACAAGATGCTGGTTTTCATGAGCGCGAGTCCTTTGTGTTGGTGGAGGGAAGGAAAGGTGTGAACGCTTGGCGGAGAAAGAAGGGACGGAGGCACGTTCTGCCCGATTAGCAGGCCGTTGAGAATGCCCCGAACAGGCGGCGGTGCAGCGCCTGATCCCATTCATGCCAGTTGCCAGTCTATTTGGATTCAACGTGATTGTCCAACTTCCGGCCGAGGTTGGAGCATCGGGATCGGAGGAGTTGTCCGGATAATTGGACAGTCACCTATTTCAAGACGCTGTGCTCGTCACGGGAAACCCCGGCAAAGCCGGGGGCTAACGGAAAGAAGCTGCCTAACCACGTCGCTTGCCTGCGGCTTCAAAATCGCCGGTCGAGCAGGCGGTATTGGATGCCTTCGGCTAAATGATGTTCCTGAATGTCGGCGGCTTGTTCCAGATCGGCGATGGTGCGGGCGACACGGCGCACCTTGTCGTAGGCGCGGGCGCTTAGGCCTAGCTCGCTCATCGCCTGCCTCATCAGCAGAAGACAGCCGGGACTTAGTTCGCAGAAGGATTTGAGTTGCTTGGAACTCATGTGGGCGTTGAGGGTGGCGTCGCCGAAGCGTTTTTGCTGGATTTGGCGGGCGGCCAGGACGCGCTGGCGCATGGTCTGACTGTCGGTGCCGCGGTGTTTGCCCGTCAGTTCGGGGTAGGGAACGGCGGGGACTTCGACGTGGATATCTATGCGGTCCAGCAGGGGGCCGCTGAGTTTGTCCAGATATCGGTCGCGGGCGCGCGGGTTGTCGGAGGCGAAGCCGCGGGCTGTGGGGTTCATCGCGGCCACGAGCATGAAGCGGGCGGGGAAACGCATGGAGCCGTGAACGCGGGCCACCGTCACTTCGCCGCTCTCCAGCGGTTGGCGGAGGGTTTCCAAAACGTACCGGCTGAATTCGGGCAGTTCGTCGAGAAAGAGAATGCCATGATGGGCCAGGGAAACTTCACCGGGTCGCGGGACGGTGCCGCCGCCGATTAAGGCCTGCGCGGTCGCGGAATGGTGCGGCATGCGCACGGGCCGTTCGTCCATCAGGGCCACGCCCTCGGGAAGCAAGCCCAAGGCCGAATAAATCCGCGTGGTCTCCAGGGATTCGCTCCTGGCCAGCGGCGGGAGAACGCCGGCCATGCGCTGGGCCAGCATGGTCTTGCCCGTGCCCGGCGGGCCGATCATCAGCAAATTATGTCCGCCCGCGGCCGCCACCGTTACCGCCCGTTTCACCGCCTCCTGGCCGCGCACATCGGCGAAATCCAGGTCGGGCATTTGCGAGGAAGCAGTGTATTCCTGGCCGTCCAATTCGAACGGCTCCATCGGCAATTTCTCGTTCAAAAACGACACCGCCTGCGAAAGATGCAACACGGGATAAACTTCGATCCCCTCGACCACGGCCGCCTCGCGCGAGTTTTCGGACGGCAGGATCACGCCGCGCATCTTTCTCGACTTGGCCAGCATGGCCAGGGACAGCGCGCCCTTGATCTTCCGCAGCCGGCCATCGAGCGCCAGTTCTCCGGCGATCAGGAATTGCTTGTGAACGTCCGTCTCAATCGATCCGCTGGCCCGCAGCAGGCCGATGGCGATCGGAAGGTCGAGGCTCGGCCCCTCTTTCTTCACGTCGGCCGGCGCGAGATTGATCAGCAGGGCATGGCTGGGAAAGGGGAATCCGGAGTTGATCATCGCCCGGCGGACGCGCTCGATGGATTCCTTGACCGCCGTTTGCGCCAGGCCGACGATCACGCTGCGCGACAGGCCGCGCTGGCTGACGTCAACCTCCACCTCGCAAAGAATGGCGTCGATCCCCGTCAGGACGTAGGAGTGAACGGTTGCCAGCACGGGGGAATACTACCGCCGGAACGTGTGTGACCGCAAAAAAGACGACCATTGCCGCGTCGGACCGCCGGCTATCGCTTCTTGGCCACGAAACAGAGTTGGGAAAGGGCGGCGATCCGGGTTTGATCGAGCACCCCGGCGTTATAGTTGAAATAGTCGTCTTCCATGCTCAGCCGGATGTTGTCCGAGCCAAGCTCTTCGATGAGCGGGAACATGTCTTCGGTGGCGTGGTAGTGATTCGGCCGCCCCACGTGCGCCCGGGTGATCAGGAACGAAAAGCTCTGCTTGTGGTCGGGGTTCAACATCGAGGGCCAGGTCATTTTCTCGTAGTGGATGTATTCCGGGACAACAATGTAGAGGAACCCGCCGGGCTTGAGAATGCGGGTCCAGTTCCGCAACGCTTCGGGGACTTCGCGCATGTGCTCGAGGCAATGCGACGAATAGACGAAGTCAAACTGGTTGTCCGCGACGCCGGGCATCAATTGCGCGTCGCCATCGGCACGGTCCCAGCACTTCACGGACCCGACTTCCACCTTCAGCGGATCTTTGCCCGCGCCGATGTCAATCCCATTGCCACGAAGAAACTGATCGAAATCGCCCCGTTCCTTCCTAATTCCAAAGGATTTGGAAGTCTCCTTCATCACATGAATTTGTCGATGGTTTGGCCGGGGTTGTCAAGATCGGGCAATATTGTTGCCGCCTGTAAAGGCCACGGTCGGCCCTGGTTGCCGGCCCGGGGGTCCAAACCGCGAATAATTTGTTGCTGAAAACCAGGTTTGCGACTAGAGTAGTGGCCGGGCCGGGAAATTGCATTTCGAGGGAAACGTCGATGCAAGTGGTCCTAGTAATGTTTCGAGCGGACGGCGAGCGCCGCAGCTTTTCCATCGTCCGCGACATGACCGTTGTCGGACGGCGCGAAGATTGCGATCTCCGCATTCCATTGGGAGAGGTTTCGCGCAAACATTGCCGGCTGATTAAGGATGGCGAGGCGATCCGGCTGGAAGACCTGGGCAGTTCCAACGGCACGTTCCACAACGGCGAGCGCGTTCGCGAAGCCACGTTGGGGCCCGGCGATACCGTTCAGATCGGTCCGGTGACGTTCATGGTGCAGATCGACGGCGTTCCGGCGGACGAAGACATGCAGCCCGCGGCCAGTACGGGCACGGTCGAGCCTGCCGAGGATCACCTGGCCTCCGAGCACCCCGCCGCCCCGGCGCCCGCCCCCGAAGGTGACGGCGCGGCCGCCCCGGCGCACACCGATGACGTCAATTTCGAGGCCGTTGCCCAAGAGGACGAGCATTCCGCCGCATCGGGGGAGTTGGAGTTCGATTTCGCCGAAGAGCCGGCGGAAGAGCCGACTTCCAAGGACAAACCGGCTTGAGATGGTAAATCCGAAATCCGAAGTCCGAATGACGAATCAAGCCCGAAATCCGAATGACAGAATGAAGACCGTTTCGTCATTCGGGTTTCGGATTTGATTCGTCATTCGGATTTCGGATTTCGGGTTTCGGCTTTTATACTTCCCCGCTATGTCTAACTCCCAGCAGGTTCTCGATCGCGCCTCGAAGGTTTTGATCGGCAATTACGCCCGGCAGCCCGTGGTCATGGCGCGCGGACGCGGCTCGGACCTCTGGGACGCCGACGGCAAGCAATATCTCGATCTCTTCGCCGGCTTCGGCGGGGCAATCCTGGGGCATTGCCATCCGGCCGTCATCGACGCCGCCACGACGCAGATGGCCAAACTCTGGCATGTCGGCAATACCTATCACACCGAGCCGCAGGTTGAATTCGCGGAGCGATTGAATCGAACCGCGTTCAGCGGGCAGGCGTTTTTCTGCCACAGCGGCCTGGAGGCCAACGAGGCCGCCTGCAAGCTGGCACGCCTCCGCGGCCAGGAATTTTCGCCCAAGCGATGGAAGATCGTCTCCCTGGGCAAAAGCTTTCACGGCCGCTCCCTGGCGATGATCGCCGCCACCGGTAATCCTGCCATCGGGCAGGGATTCGGGCCGGAAGTGCCGGGATTTGTCCACGTCGAACCGGGCAACGTCCAAGCCCTGGAAAAAGCCCTCGATCCCGAGGTGGCCGGCATCATCATGGAGCCGATCCAGGGCGAAGGCGGCGTGAATCTCCATCCCCCCGATTACGCCGCCAACGTGCGCCGGCTCTGTGACGATCGCTCGCTGAGCCTGATCTTTGACGAAGTCTGGACGGGCTGCGGCCGGACGGGACGCTGGTTTGGATATCAGCATTTTCAATCCCCGCAGGGCAACGCCGTCGAGCCGGACATTCTCACGTTGGGCAAAGCCATCGGCGGCGGACTGCCCGTCGGGGCGATGTTCGCCAAGCCCGACACGGCCAAACTCCTCGTCCCCGGCAAACATGGCTGCACGCTCGGCGGGAACCCGGTCTGCATGGCGGTGGCGCGCACCATATTCGACGTGATCGAGCGCGACCGGCTTCTCGCCCACGCCGCCGCCCTCGGCGAACACGCCATCGCCCGGTTGCGCGAGGAAAAATCCATCGGCGCCAAGGTACACGACGTTCGCGGCCGGGGGCTGATGCTCGGCATCGAATTGAACGCGCCGCCGCAAAAGCTCGTCGAACGCGGCCTGGACCACGGCATCCTCATCAATTTGACCGCCCAGAAGGTGATCCGGCTGGCGCCCGCGCTGACGATCTCGGCCGACCAATGGGACCGCGGCCTGGACGTGCTGATTAAGACCATTCAGAGCGTTTGACAAAAATGCAATCTTTCGTTTCCGCATTTTCCCGGGTGTTTTTTCGTCTGGTCGGTTGCATTTTATTTATTGCGATGATCGGGTGCGGCGCCCCGTCGCAACCGCAACCGCCGCCGCGGAGCGTGTCCGCCAGTGCCGCGCCGCCGTCCGCCGCATCGGACGCCAAGCCGCCGTTGACCGGCAGCGGAATCATCACGGGCACGATGTATCACCTTCAGATGCCGTTCGGCGCCAACAGCCGCGACGAGTCGTTTTGGAAACTCCTGGATGAGGACGTGGTGGACGTTGGGACGAACCTGAACTTGAACCGCAACGGCCTGCGCGTGGGCCGCGGCCGGATCGCGGATTGGCCGGATTTTTTGAAGATTCTCCTGGCGGAATCGGCCATCAAGCTCAGGGAGACCCGTTTTACGGCCCAGCCGTCGTTCGACGACGCCCGGCTGGAGATGTCGGACATCATGCCCGAGGAATTGCTCTACATTTACGACGATCACGGCCTGACCATGCGATCGTTCGACGATTGCCAGAACCTTCTTTCGCTGAGCTTTCAATGGGCGCCGCGAAAGCCCGGGACGATCCGCTTGACGGTCTGTCCCGCGATCATGGCCTGGCGCACGCGACGGGATTATTCGCTGAGCGACGATCCGCCGGAGGTCAAATATCTCGAACGCCTCAATTACTACGATCTGCATTTTCGCGCCGACATCGCGCGGGGCGAGTTCCTGGCGCTGGGAACTTCCACGGCAACGGAGGACCCCAATCGCGTCGGCAGCCGGTTCTTGACACGCGATGGGCCAAACCAAAGATATGAGCAGCTCTTGATTCTGGTCGGACAACCCGTGCCGATGAAGGGAATGAAAACCCACCCGGCCGCCCCGGCCACCCGGCAATCCGCAAGAGGGAATTGACCATGTCCAACACCACCGCGGCTCGGGATTTCGGCGTGCAAAGCTACTGCTTCCGCAACTTCAAGGACAATTCAAAAGTCGCCGAACTGACCAGAAAGATCGGCGTGAGGAAAATCGAACTCTGCGGCGTGCATGCGGACTTCGACGACGTGGACGCGTTCAAAAAAGTGCTCGGCATCTACCGCGCCGCCGGGGTCGAGGTCGTTTCCATCGGCGTGCAGACGTTCGTCGGCGACGCCGCCCGGGAGAAAAAATGGTTCCAATGCGCCCAGGCCGCCGGCGCCAAACACATCTCCGGCCATTTCACCGTGGCCACGTTCCAGGATGCGGTTCCGGCCGCCGCACGGCTCTGCGAAGAATTCAACGTTCGCATCGGCGTGCATTGCCACGGTGGATTTATGTTCGGGGGATCCCCCGACGTCCTGGAGCATCTTTTCACGCTTGGCGGTCCCAAGATCGGACTGAATCTGGATACCGCCTGGTGCGGGCAAATCGGCCGCTACAACGATCCGATCCAATGGGTGCGCGAAAGATTCAAGGGCAAAATCTTCGGCGTCCATTACAAGGACTTCGTCTTCGACCGGCGCGGTCAATGGACCGATACGGTCGTCGGCGAAGGCAATCTCGATTTGCCCGCGTTCGTTGCGGCATTGGAAGAAACCGGCTTCGACGGCATGGCCGTTATCGAATACGAGACCGATCCTGAAAACCCCGTTCCCGCACTGACCGATTGCGTGAAAAAGATGCGGGCGCTGCCCCGGCGATAACCCGCTCTAAAACGAAGCGTTGCCGCAACGTCGCCGCCGGCGGTTCAACAGGCCAATGCTGCCGAGGGCCAGCAGCGAGAGCGATCCAGGCTCGGGAATGCTGAGCGAAAAAACCGTGCCGTCGCCGTAGGTGCCGCCCAGGTACGTCGTGCCGTACAGGGTGCTGCCGGAGACGGTCAAATCGCCAGTGGGATTGCCTCCATTGTCGCCATTGAACGAGGCGAGGACGGTGGGCGTGCCGCCGGTTACGGGGAGGGAGAAGACTTCGCCACGGCCGTAGGTCCCGCCATAGTAGGTCGTGCCATACAGGGTGCCGTCGGAGAGGCTCAGACCGGCCGTAGGTTCGCTTCCATCGCTATAATTGAACGAGGCGAGGACGGTGGGCGTGCCGCCGGTTACGGGGAGGGAGAAGACTTCACCGTCGCCGTAGGCGCCGGCATTTGCCGTTGTGCCGTACAGGGTGCTACCGGAGAGGGTGAGATCGGCGTCAGGGTATTTTCCATTGATGTTATTGAACGAGGCCAGGACGGTGGGCGTCCCGCCGGTGACCGGGAGCGAAAAGACTTCTCCGTCGTCGTTGGCCCCGCCAAGAAATGTCGTGCTGTAGAGGGTGCTGCCGTCACCGGAGAGGGTCAGGCCGGCACGAGGCTCCTCCCCGTTGGAGCCGTTGAACGATGTCAGCACGGTTGGCGTGCCGCCGATTACGGGGAGGGAGAAGACTTCGCCATCGCCGTAGGCGCCGCCATCTTCCGTCGTGCCGTATAGCGTGTTGCCGGAGAGGGTCAGACCGGCGGCTGGGCTGGTTCCATTGTTGCCATTGAACGAGGCAAGGAGCGTGGGCGTGCCGCCGCTTACGGGAACGGAGAAGACTTCGCCGTCGCCGTAGGCCCCGCCGCCAGCTGTACCGTACAGGGTGCTGCCCGAGAGGGTCAGACCGGCTTGAGGTTCGCTTCCATTGCTGCCATTGAACGAGGCGAGGACGGTGGG
>JBEKIV010000143.1:0-10302 GCA_050011595.1 Tepidisphaeraceae bacterium | reverse complement strand
CCGGAGCCTGAGAAAGCTCCGCCGGGTGCGGGAAAACGGAAGGCGCCTTGGGGACCCGCTCTTGAAGCAGCAAGTCCGTCGCCCGAAACGAGGGATCCGACTCGAAACGGCGCTGCATGGGGCGGTCGAACAACAAATACGCCAACGAGAGAAGCACCATTCCCTGGTGATGGGCCATATAAGATCGCACCGTGGCGCTGGACTGCCCGCGTGGCAGTCGCGCCGGGACGTAATCGACAGCCTCATAAAATCCATATCCGTCGAGGCGGCCTTCGCGGACCAGGCGTCGAAGGTTGGCGCAAGCCGCCTCGGGATCCACCATCAGCGCCATTGCGCTGGCGTACGGCGCGATCACCAGTTCGTCGGCCAACCCTCTCTTGAACCCCAGCCCCGGAACACCGAAGGCCCGATACTGATAGTTGAGTTGCACGTCGGTCTTGCTGTAGCCGGACTCCGAAATCCCCCAAGGGACACCCCGCTCGCGGCCGTACTCGATTTGCCGCCGGACCACCGCGTGATACGTCTCGTCCAACAGCGTGTGCGGATAGGTGGGCATGACCAGCAGCGGCATGAGGTACTCGAACATCGATCCGCTCCAGGAGAGCAGCGCCATCCCTCCGCTGGTGCTCGTCAGCGAACGTCCGAGGCTGAACCAATGTTCCTGAGGGAGTTTTCCCTGCGCAACGGCGACAAAGCTTGCCAGGCGTGCTTCGGAGGCGAGCAAATCGTAGAAGCCGACGTCGAGGCGGCGGTCGGCGACGTTGTACCCGATGCTGAGCAGGTGGCGGTCCTTGTCGTAGAGAAATCCGTAGTCGATGTCCGCCAACTCGCGGCAACGAACGGCCAGTTGCCGCAGCTCCGAGACGCGTTTGGCGGCGAATTCCGAGGCGGCAACGACGGCGGCGCGCAGGTCTGCCAACCCGTCGTTCGCTGGGGCAATCCCAATCGCGGCGTCGATCGCGGGCAGCAACGTGAATTCCATCCGCGCCACCTCGGCGAGCTTCGGCACCTCGTCGAGTTGCCGCAGCGCGTCGCGCAGCTCGCCGAACTCTGCCAGCCCGGCGTTCCCGGCGATCTCGACCCATGGTGCGATTTGATTCAGGTCCTCCCAGAACAGACGACACTGTCGTTCCAGGGCCTGCGCCCACCACTTCAATTCACCGCTTCCATCGGGCCCAATCGCCGAGGCGGCGTCCCCGACTACCGAAGCCAGTTGCCGCAGCAGCGCATGCGAGTCGGACAATGAGCGCGGCGCCGTCCGCAGGCGATCCCGCAACCGTTCCAGGCGGGCAATCGGTTGGACCTGGGCCGCGGCAGCAGACCCTTGAGCGACTTCGAATAAGAGGTCGAGCGTGACGCCGAATCCCGCGAAGACGGTGGGCCGGAAAATTTCCCGGGCGGCCAGTTCATCCAGGCCCGCCGCCAGGATGAGCAGATGCCCCGCGAGGTTGCCGCTGTCGACGGTCGAAACATAGCGCGGCCGAAGGGGTTCCAGCGTGCGAGTGTCGTACCAGTTGCAGAAATGTCCGCGGTAGCGCTGGAGCTTGTCCATGGTCGCCAGCGTCCGCGTGGTTCGCTCGATCACGTCGGCGACGGGGATGAATCCGAAATCGTACGCGGTCAGATTCGCCAGCAGCGACATGCCGATGTTCGTGGGCGAGGTTCGGTGCGCCACACCTTGCTGCAAATCCTCCTGAAAGTTGTCCGGCGGAAGGTAATTGTCGACGGAACTGACAAAGGTCTCAAAGAACCGCCAGGTGCGCCGGGCGATGGTTGCCAGGAAAACCAAATCCTCCGCCGACAGCCGGGGCCGACGGAACTTCGCCGGCTGGCTCAACCAAAACGCAATGGCCGGCGATACCAACCAAAGCCCGATCACGGGCGCGGCAACCGCCAGCGCGCCGGGGCGAAGGAAGCGAAGTGCCAGAAAGGCTATAGTCGCCGTGAGCGGCAGCACCCCCATTGAAGAATAGAATCCGGAAAGCTTGGTCACCGCGATGCGCTGTGCCTCGCGGGCGGTGCGCCACTCCAACAGCCCGCGGCCGGTGAAGAGCATTCGTGCCGCCGTGCGGCCGAGCGCTTCGAAACTCACTAACGCTTCGTACGGCAAACAGGCCAACTCAAATCCCTGCTGCAAGACCTGCCGGGTAACGGAGTAGGCCACCATTGGCGCGTGGTAAACGAGTTGCAGGTCTGGCGGCCGGCGGGTCAACTCCGCGGCGCCATTGAGAACCGCCGGAAGCAGCAGAATCCCGATCACCGTCAGCGTATAAAACAGCGCGGCGCCCGGCAGAAACCAACCGAGGACCAGCAGCGCCAGCAGCGCCACCGGCATCAGGCTCCGACGAACATTGTCCAGGATTTTCCATCGTGACAGTCCGGAGATCGGATTCCGTACTCGCGGGCCGTTCGCCCCCGGCACGCGCGGCAGCAACCATGGCGTGATCTGCCAGTCACCACGCATCCAGCGGTAGCGTCGGCTCACGGCGGCCGGGTAGGACGAAGGGTATTCCTCGAACAGCAGAACGTCGCTCACCAGTCCGGATCGCACGTGCGCGCCTTCCAGCAAGTCGTGGCTCAGAACGCGGTTCTCCGGCAAACGCCCGCCGATCGCCCGCTGGAAGACGTCCACGTCATAAATCCCCTTGCCGATAAACGACCCCTCCCCGAACACGTCCTGGTACACGTCGGACACGGCGTGCGTGTACGGGTCGATGCCCGGCTCCCCGGCGAAGAGTCGCGCGAATCGGGATCGGCTGGCGCTGGGTATGCTAATGGCGACGCGAGGCTGGAGGATTCCGTATCCCCGGGTCACGCGACCGAGCTTCGGGTCATAATGCGGGTGATTCAGGGGGTGGGCCATGGTGCCCACCAGTTGCCGCGCCGAATCGCGCGGGAGTTGCGTGTCGCTGTCGAGGGCGATCACGTACCGTATGCCTTCCAGGCGCGCGGTCGGGCCGACGATGGAATCAAACCGGCCGTTCTTCCCGCGCAGCGCCTCATTGAAATCTTCGAGTTTGCCTCGCTTTCGTTCCCAGCCCATCCAAACGTTCTCTTTGTCGTTCCAACGCCGCGCGCGGTGGAAAAGGAAGAAGTGACCGCATTCTCTGACGTGCCCCGGTTCCCCGGCGGCAACGTGACCGTCGCCAGCGGTGGTGGACCCGTCGCCAGTGGCGGTCGAACCGTCGCCGTCAGCCTTCTTCTCGATGCCGCCGCAGTATTTTGCGTTGAGGGCCTCTATTCCATCTCGCATCCGTTGAAGCAGCGCGTCGTCCTCGGGCAATCGCTCCATCGCGGCATCGCGGAAGTCGCTCAGAAGGGCAAAGAGGACATTCGGGTCGCGATTGGCCAGGAAGCGGACTTCCAGCCCTTCGAGTAACTCGTCGATCTCCTGGCTGTCCGTAAGAATCGCCGGAACCGCCACGATCGTGCGGCGCTCAGGCGGGATGCCCTTTGAAAAATCCATTCGCGGCAGGATTCGCGGGCGCACCAGCAACATCGCCCCCCAATTGATCATCGCCAATCCCAGTTGGCTCATGCAAACGCACAGCAGCACGCCCCAGGCGGCAAGGCCCCAATGCCCAAGGCCATGGCGCGCGGCCCACCACGTGACCAGAACCGTCATCGCCGCCGTGGTAACCAACGCGGAACCGAGGTAGGTGGACAGAGGGAATCGCCGGCCGAGCCGACGCAGCAGCCGACCAAACGTCACTCGTGACCGCGCGGAACGCTCGAGAATCCGCCGGCCCGGCCCCACGAGAAAATATCCGACGTGAAGCGAGGGCAAGCCCTTCGCCGTGGCGCCGATCCCGTCCCCGTCGCCGCTTGCGGCCAGGGCAACATTGTTTCGCGCCAATTCCACCGCCAACTGAGCCACTTCAATTTCCGTGTGCGGGCTGTGCTTGGCGATCTCCTCGATGGCGTGGCGATATTGGTCGCGGGTGGTGAAATCCATGGCCGGATACAACCCGGCGGGATCGGCCAGGAGGACGTGCTCCACCGCGCTCATGGTCTCCACGAAGTCGCGCCAATCGGTGGCGCCCAGGAACCGAAGGCTCCCAATGCTGTTGCTGATCGAGACCTGATCGGCCGCCTGGACTTGGCTCGCCTGCTGGAAGACGGTCTCGATGGTTTGCCCCTGCTCCGCGACGCGATGTTCCAACCAGGTGATCGGGAAGACGACGGCCGGCCCTTGTCCCTGCATGCGGCTGGCGAACTCGGAGATGAACGCCGTCGTGAGCGTTGGGTTCTCCTTGACCATCTCCGCCAACACGACCACGACTTGGGCCGGCGCGGTGGCGGCGACCTCGAGCATGCGATCGATCCAGTGCGCGGCCCGCTCGCGATCCCGCCGCCCCGCGGCCACCCGGGCCACCACACGCCGCAAGTTCTCCAACAACGCCAGTCGCAGCATGATCGGAATTGCCCACAGCTCGCCCAGCCGAAGCGGCGTCACCGATTGGTACGACGCAACGAACGCGCGCAGGCTCTCGGCGTCGACGCGGCCATCGACGTGGGAGATCAGTTCCAACGCGATTGCATAAGCACGCGGGTATCCGGCGGACGGACCGTTCCTCAATTGCGGCAATTCCCGGCTATAGCCCCGGGGCAGATGCCGGCGGGCGGTGCGGATTTGATCTTCGATGAGGTGGTAGTTGTCGAGAAACCATTCGGCCGCCGGCGTGATGCGGCGGCCTCGCTTCACCGCTTCGGTCACCAGGCCGTAAGCGTCGCGCAGCACGGCCTCATTGGCGGAAAGACGGGGGAGGAGGCGGTCGTAACCGCGGCCGCCGCCGCTGGCCATCACCTCATGCCAACTGGCCAGAGTCTTGGCATGGCCATCCAACTGATTGACGCTGTATAACTCATCGCGGAGCGGCTGCTCGTCCGGTTGGGAAGGCAAAGCTCGGTCCCCGTCGAGCGATCGACGCCAACGTCCGAACGGTTTCAGTCTTCGCGTGACTTTCGGAAGATCGAACAACAACTCGGATATACTCCATTTCGCATAGGTGCGGGCTTATCAATTCGCAGCATTCGCGTTGAGAAAACAGATTAGCGCCCCTTGCCCGGACGCGACGGGCGGAGGCTGCCGACACGACGTCCAAACCATAGCGTACCCGGCCTGCCGACCTAAGAGAATCGACAATCCGCCTTTGCCCCCAAAACGGGACGGCCAATCCAAATTGATCGGGCCTGAATTGCCGCCTGGCGAACGCCGACGTATACTGAGTAGGTTCTTTGAAAATTCGACCACCCGGCCTCTTTGGCCCCATTGGCATAATCTTTTCACGGGGGCGACTGGTTTCGACCGGATAGCTGTGGTGGCGGTGGCATGCCCAGGACGCTCGATTGGCCTGGCTAATCATTCGAGCAAATTTTAACTGCCAACAGCGATGTTGCAGGCCGGGTCGGCTTCAGTGCCGCACCGGTTCGTATGGCTGCCTAATTTAGGCAACCTCGGCACGATGTGATGCCCGCGTCATATCGGCCGCAAAATGCGGGCTGGCTTTCTGATTCGGCCGTTGGTCGGAAGGCGAGATTAAGACGGCTGGATGCCGGCGAAGGATGTCGATGTTCGTCGCCGGCATTGAGATCAAAACATCGGATAAGCATGTAGAGGCCGCCATTAACGTTGTCACGGGACTGGGGTTCAAATCCCCACGCCTCCAATTGGATTCGATGCGAATTATCGGTTTTTGCCAACAATTCTGCCATCAATCCATTGCAAATTGGCCCACACAAAGATAAGACTGTGTGGGCCTTTTTCGTTGGCGTTATGCAGGATGAAAAACGATGAGCACGGCGGCACCCATTACGGCGGGAATCACACGAAAGCGCGGTCGAAAACCCGAACACTATCGCGCCACTTGGGGCGAGGTTGTGAACGGGTTGGCCCGGCGGCCCAGTGATGGGCGGTGGCGGATCATCGGCACGGAAACTACCTACACCGAACTCGATGAACGTCTGGCCGTCCATCGCTTCAAAATGTGGCAAGCTAGACAATCGGGGGAGAAAGTGGCCTTGCCTGTTGCTGAGATGCACGATGCTTCCAAAATCGGCCCGGCGGTGCGAAAGGCCGCGCACCAGGAAATCGTTATCAGTGTTCCTCGCGACCACAGAAAGCCGTTGACGGTTGACCGCGTGGTATTTGGCGATGAGGTTTGGCCGTGGTTGCGGCAATTGATTTTGGAGCGCCCCCAGCATGTAGCAGAACGAACCGGAATCGCCGAGATCGCATATCTGGCGGACCTACCCTGCCCAAAACCTTCCCCGAATTTGAGAGACATTGGCCAACTGTATTTTGATAAGGCTCCAATCACGAAACATGAAAAACAAAAGAGTGAGAAGTTTTGGAATGAATTTTGCGCCGTGGTTGGAATCCAGACCGTCAAAGACTTGACGGCCGAAATAGCCAGCACCTATCTCGATCATGTTTTCGCCGCAGGGCAAAGCGGCACCTACGTCAAGCACCGATTTGGCAAGATCAAGACCATTTTGCATTTTGCACTAAGACGTGGAGTTGCGTCCCAAGAGATTCGCAATGCGCTTGATGCGTGTGCAGTGCTTGTTGCTCCCAAAGCAACCGTTTTAGACCCTCATCCAATCAGCCGGGATCACTACCACAAGTTATTGAACGCGGCGGACCCACAGATGCAAGCGATGTTGTTGCTGGCGCTTAATGCTTGTCTCTACGCCAAGGAAACTTGCGATCTCCGATGGAGTGATTTGGACCTAAAAACTGGAGTCCTCTTGGCTGACCGCGGTAAGACGGGCGTCTGTCGTGTGGCCATTTTGTGGGGGAGAACACTAAAAGCCCTGCAAGCCCTTCCACAACGCCTAGAATCTCCGTTTGTTAGTATTCAGGGGTCTCCACACAATGCCAATACCTTGACCAAGGCGTTTCGCCGGCTGCGGGTTCAGGCCGGGGTTCCCCAAGATGTGACGTTTGGTAACATCAGGGATGGTGGGTACACAACTGCCGTCCAAGCTGGCGTTCAATTTCACACTGTGCAAATGTTGGCAGGACACCGCAACGGGATGAGCGATCACTATGTGAAAAGAAGTGCTTTTCAGGTTGCCGACGCCTGCAAGGCCATCGAACGGCATTACTTTGATGAGTGTTGATCCAACCGGAATGGCCGCCATGAACCTCTCGCCCGCTACTCCCCCGTTTCCGTTACTGTGTCTTGATCCCTCATCAACCAAGATTGGTTGGGCGCTTTTTATTGCCAATCAAACGGGGCCGGTTTGCGTTCAGAGCAATTTTTTTCAGATACCTGAAACTGCCCCACCTGACGCGAGAGTCATTATGGTTGGTGCGGCAGTCATTCAGATCATGCAGCTTTGTGAAACCAACGGATATCGCCCAGCGGCGGTGTTGATCGAGATTCCAGATTTCATTGCGCACTACGCCAAGGACCATATCGTCACCTACCACCGGGCCGTTGGTGTGGCCGAATACGCGGTTTACCAGACGGGCTTGCCGATATTTCGGGTAACTGCCAGCCAGGACAAACGCAAGGGCCGGAAAGACAGGTATAAGCAGCGATTCAGAAATGCCACTGGACGCCACGCCGGGTCGGACGATGAATCAGATGCCTTTTGTATTTGCCAAGATTATTTAGGGGACTTGATCGCGGCAGCAAAACACCAGCGGGGCCAACTTCCCTTTTAACCTTCACAACCACCCACCTCCCACCAACAGGCTCCACTGTGAACTGCATTTTCAGCGTTACGCGCTGAAGTCGGCATTTACGGGCTGATTGCTTTAGATTTCTACTCTTCACCCCTTAACACCCCACGCTGTATCCCTTTTTTACCTGAGAAACCAATAACCGACCGCGTTCGCTATATCATCGTATCCTGGCCGGCGCATGACTAGACCAAGCCGACCACAGTCGCCCATTGATTCGGTGCCCTGTCAGGCGTGATGCGGCATTTGAGAATTCTTAATTGACGACAGTTATATCTCGCAATGCGAATGCCCCCGTATCAATAAAAACAACATAAGGCGTCATATTTGGGCCAAATTACATTGCTATTTCGTTGAGACTTCATATCTTTAACGCGGTAGTTTTCCAAGTCATTTTGATTCCCACTGGGCCGCGAAGTGTTTTGCGCCTGCCTTGGTCTTTGGCAATTTGACCGATCTTCAACCCCGAAAGGAAGGGGAAAACCATGAATCGCAAAACCATCCTGTTGCCCGTCGCTATGTTCAACTTTGGCGTCATATCAATCATCGCATTGCTCGCAGGGTCCGCGTCAGCTAATTCCTTGTTGCAGGATTCCTTTGCAGGCAACAACGGATCACTTCCCAATCCGTCAAACTGGACGGTTAACACGACCCCGCCCTCTTCAGCAGTGACGCTTTACAATAACCAGTGTCTGTTTCAGAACCGGGGATATCTGAACTCACAGACTCAATTCAATCCTAGCACCTCCGGAGGCTTGAACATCACCGGGATATGGACGTTTCAGTCGGGACAGAACTATGACTTTGACTACATGCAGGTCTTAACCCGGTGCAGTGGAACGCCTGATCCAGCCAACTATTACGATGCAACCGCTGGCATCGAGTTCCTGGCGCAAGCAGACCAAAGTGGTGGCATCATCACGCTCAACGACATTGGCATTGAGGCGTTCGGAAGTAGCACCCCAACGAACCGCGTTTCAACCAACAGCGGTCTAAGTTGGGGCAACATCGCGAACGTGCCTTTGGCCTTTCAGATCACTGACGACGGCACGGACCTTAGCTTTCACCTTAACATCGCCGACGATCCAACACGCTGGATGAATGAAGTGGGCCAACAAACCGCACTGGAGCCATCGACGAACTACATCACCTTCTACAACAGGGAGACGGAACTCGGCTATCAATTCGACGACCTGTTGGGCAACGTCCAAGTGACCACGCTAGTGCCGGAGCCAACCACCCTGGCCCTGCTGGTGCTCGGAATTGGGGCGGGCGTACTGCGGCGACCGCGACGGGCGGCCTAGCGCGCATCAAAATCAACGCGCGAGCGACTTATGAGGACAATTTGCGCCTTTGTTTGCAACGCCTGTTCTTATCTAACTCGATATCTAATATCGACTTGAGATAACCGGGCCGGCGAAGATGCGCACGGGAAAGCGCACAAAATCGAGGTTGTGTCCAAAAAGGCCAGTCTTTTGTGTGTTAACCGCGTTTTAGCCGACCCCGGGCGCTCACGGGAGCGAGCCTGACGCTTTTTTGGGTGGTATAGATCGCCACGGTACAATGGGAATAATTCGGATTCTCTTGATTTGATGAATCGAGCGAATCCTCGGAAAGTGTGAATTCTGTTCCGTCCTTGAAGATCACACCGGCCTGCGTTTTGAGGTGCTTTATGAAACTTGTGATAGCCGCCGTGCTACTAACCGCCATCATCATTTCGCATCAATGGATTAATAGCGGACTTGCAGAAATGCAGAAAGGACGTGAAGACGCGGAGAGAAAATTACAACAAGACTACATCGACTCGACGAGCACTTATCACGAAATCCAAAGGCTTGAAGGGGTAAACAACGAGTTGTTGGCGACAAAACAGCAGCTTGCGGATATGACGCAACGTGCATCGACGTTGCAAGATCAAGTTTTCGTGCTACAGAATAAAATCTGGCATTCCCATTCTGACTCCGAAGTGGATGATCTCAAGAGACAGCTTAGCGTTGCACTGGCAGCAACTTCGCCTCCGCATCCAGAGGCTTCTCCCGTAGGGGGCCAATCTCAGCAAGAGATGGATAGCGATCCAGCCGCCCGGCCGTCAATAGAATCGGAAATTCAAAAGGAATCTAAACTTCGCGATGGCCCTGCATACAAAAAGCAGTATAGGGTGGAAATTGCTTTGCGAAATTACAAGGAACTTTCGGCGGAACTCCACACCGCAACGGTAAGCTTGCAGGGGGAATCTAATGCCAACGAAATAAGGGAAAAGCAAAGTGCGGTCAACGACCTCCAAGACAAAGTGAATAAAGCGCAAGAGGAACTAAACGACGCTGAGGCCCAATGATTTCTGGACCGTGAGGGTACTGCTTTTGGGCCTATATGCGGTGTGGTTTCTGACGGCGTAAGGGGAAAAGCGTGGCTGGAAGCTCATCGTAAGCTGGGGGTCTGTTAGTGATGGATTCTGCTATGGTGGGACGACGGCCCTCGACCAAATCGCAGAAATGTCCTGCATCCCTCCGGTAGCTTGTGAGTACCTTGTTTGCCCACCGCCAGGGGACACCCCGTTGCCGGCGCCCGTAATGATATTGACGCCGCAACATTACGCTGTTATGCACCAC
>JBEKIV010000142.1:0-10358 GCA_050011595.1 Tepidisphaeraceae bacterium | reverse complement strand
CTTCCGGATCTCCTGCGGCCCTCGGACGTGCTGGTCTTCAACGATTCCAAGGTCATCCCCGCGCGATTCACCCTGAGAAAACTCACCGGCCGACGAATCGAGGGATTGTTCCTATCCGAGCCGGCCGCCGGGCAATGGCTGGCGCTTCTGCGCGATCCCGGCCCCGCCGCCGAAGGAACGCTCCTTCTTTTCGACGGCGATCCCAACCTCCGGGCGACGATCCGATCCAATCGCGGCCAGGGCGAATTCCTGCTCGACGTTTCCGGGAATGTCCCCGCGTTAGCCCTGCTGGAACGGCTCGGCCGAATGCCGTTGCCGCCGTATATCAAGCGCGCCAAACGGCGGGACGATCGCGACGATCTGGATCGCCAGCGTTATCAGACCGTCTACGCCGACTCCCCCGGCGCCGTCGCCGCTCCCACCGCCGGGCTGCATTTCACGCCCGAACTTCTGAATCGCCCGGATGAGGCTGGAATCCGGCGCGTGATGGTGACGCTTCACGTCGGCGTCGGCACGTTCAAGCCGATCGTGGCCGAAACCCTCGAAGCGCACCCGATGCACCCGGAAAATTATTCGATCTCTTCCGCCGCCGCCGAAGCGCTCAATCGCGCCAAGAGGGACCATCAGCGCCTCGTGGCGGTAGGCACGACTTCCGCGCGGGTTTTGGAAAGCCAGCCGGCCGATCGGCCGTTCATCGCCGCTTCCGGAAGCACGTCGATCTTCATTTATCCCCCATACCCGTGGAAGCACGTGGGCGCGCTGATCACGAATTTCCATCTTCCCCGCAGCACGCTGATCGCGCTGGTCGCGGCCATGACCGGCCTAGAAGAACAACGGCGGATTTATCGGGAAGCGATCGCCCGGCGTTATCGCTTTTTCAGCTACGGCGACGCGATGTTCGTGGATTGAAGCATGGTCATTTGTCATTAGTCATTGGTCATTAGCCTTTGTTGGAAGTGCATTTTGCAAGTGACCAATGACAAATGACCAATGACAAATCCCCATGGAGGCTACGGTTTCGCCGATGCCTCCGCCGTCACGTCATCATCCGTTTCCTTCATCGCTCCGACGTTGCGGTCGGTGTACGCCTTGGCGGAATAATCCCAGAGCACGCTGGCGACCTGCGGCGGCGGCAGCGGGAGATCGGGCGACGAGGGCACTTCCATGTACGTCAGCGCCCGTTCGATGAATTTCACCGCCGGTGGGGCGGCGACCTTGCCGCCGTAATGCGCGATCGTCCGGTCGGGGTCGTGGATCACGCAAACAACGACCAGCCGTGGATTTTCGTATGGGGCGCAGCACATGAAGCTGCTGTTGAATCGCGTGGCGCTGTATCCGTGCCCTTCGGCGATGCGGGCGGTGCCGGTCTTTCCCGCGACGTTCCAGATTTTGCTTCGCATTCCCTGGGCCGTTCCGCGGATCACCACGTCGCACAGAATTCGCCGCATTTCCGCAGCCGTCGCCGGGTCGATCACCTGCTCCAGCGAATCGAAACTCACCGGCCGCCGCCGCGAAAGCACGTTGCCGTCCGGATCGACCGTCCCCAGCAAAAGGTGCGGCGTCACCAGCTTGCCCCCGTTGGCGTAAACGCCGAACGCCCGCGCCAGTTGCAGCGGCGTCACCAGCACCTCATACCCCTGCGCCACCGATTCCGTGCTCTTTCGCGTCCATTTGTGAAGATCGTAGACCACGCCCGAATCCTCGCGCGGCAAGTCGATCCCCGTCCGGCTTCCGAATCCGAACCCCGTCATCGCCCGATGCAGCCGGGCGTTGCCCATGCGCTCGCTCAATTGCGACATGAGGATGTTGCTCGATTTCACCAGCCCGTCCCACGTGCACAGATTGCCGTAGTGCTCCACGTCCGTGATGGCCCGTCCGTAGGGCGTGTGCCACGTCAGCCCGGGGATCGACCAGACCTCCCACGGAGTCGTCACGTTCCATGCCAGTGCCGGCCCCGCGATGAACGGCTTGAACGTCGAACCCGGTTCGTACGGAGCCACCACCGCGCTGTTCCGCCGCAAATCCGGCGTGGATTCGCTGAGCGTCTGCGGATTGAACGTCGGATAGTTCGCCAGCGCCAATATCTCACCCGTTCGCGGGTCCATCGCGACGAATTCGCCGCGCGGGGCCTTCACATGCTCCACCGCGTCGCGCAGCTCTTCCTCGGCGATCATCTGTAGATTGGCGTCGATGGTCAGGACCAATTGCTGGCCGTGGCGGGGGGCGAGATAATCCTGCGCGTCCACCCCGATCGGACGCCGCTGCGCGTCCTTCGTCTCGCGCGCGAACCCCGGCTGCCCGGAGAGAAGCGCGTTGTATTGCAATTCCAATCCGTCCAACCCCGCTCCGTCGGTGCCGCACCCGCCCAGAACGTGCGCCGCCAGCGAACCCATCGGATAACACCGTGCGCTGCCCGGTTCGATTCCCAGCCCGGGCAGATTCAACGCCTCGATTTGTTTGACGGTGTCATCGTCCAAGTTGGCGGCCACTTTGACGAACCGGCTCTGGGCGCGGTCCCCCAGCAGCTTGGCCAACTCAAACGGGTCCTGATCGATGATCGCGCCCAGCTTGCTCAGACCCTCGTCCATTTCCACCAGGCTGTGTCCATCCTCCTGAAAACTATCCTGCATGAACTTGGGATCGATGAACAGATCGTGGGTCTGGACCGACCCGGCCATGACCAGGCCGTTCCGGTCGTAGATATCGCCGCGGCGGGCCGGCAGGGTCATGAGGAAATGCTGCTGGCGGTCGGCTCGGGAAATCGTCGCTTCCCGTCCGTAGGTTTGCAGATAGGCCACCCGTCCCACCAGCGCCGCAAACAACGCCACGATCACGACGATCGTCGCCTTGGCGCGGATGGGGGAAAACGTGGGCATGGAAAGAGCTCCGGAGTCCGATAATTCATCGGCCTGATCGCCCTTCAATCAACAATAATGGTGTGAAGCACCGGATGTACATCCCGTGCTCAGATCGGCATTACACCAGGTCACTTCCCCGCATCCGGATCATCCACCCAGGATCGCTTGACCAGGGCATTTCCCGCTGCCAGCTTCAGGTCAGTTCCATTCGCGACACGCATTAGGTAATGCCATCACAATCCTCGATAGCTTTCCCGGCGATGGGCCACAATCGTCACAGTCACAATCCGGCGGTCGTCATTCACCGCATACACAACTCGCCAATCACCGACGCGTATACGATAGAGCGAATCGTGCCCAGCGAGCTTGACGCACCGCGGCGGGCGGGGATCGTATGACAACGCATCGATTCGCGGCGAAATGCGGCGAAAGACTGCGTCGTCCAGCCGATCAACGGCCTTGCGAGCGGCGGGACGGAACTCGATTGTGTAGGCCATCGCCCTTATGCCACTTGCTTGGCGCCACGGCTGGCACGTTCGGCTTTGATGCGCTTCCAAGGGACGCTGGCGGCTGGATCGGCGAGTCGGCGTTTGGATTCCGCGACGTCGCCCCAATCTTGGCGGCTCATCCGGCGCATCTGCCGCGCCATTTCCGTCAGCTTCCGAAACTGGCTCTCTTCCACGACCACGAAGCGTTTGCCTGCGAGCTTCAGCGTCTGCGCCGCCATTTACCACCTCTTGTTGTCATTATTCTACGATGGTTTAGGGCAAATGGGGAGTGAAGCTTTACTTTCGCGCATCCGGATCGTCCACCCACGATCGCTTCACGGCCGCATTTCCCGAGGCCAGTTTAAGGTCTTTGCCCTTGGCGGCGGCCGCCAGCGCGTTGGGCGCCGTCGCCTCGGCGATCGACAATTGCTGGTTCCAGAGCTGCATCTGGCTGGCCTCGATCTGGTTGTGCAGCTTGTTGGTCTGAAACGTGAGGTCCAGCCGCTGCTGGCGAAGCTCCAGCAGCGCCACCGCCGTCGCCGAGCCGCACAGCAGGCATAGGAGCAACTTGAGCATGGACGCTTCTAGTTTGTGGTGGCCACGGGCTTGGCCGGCAGCCGCAGCTTCATGCCGGGGATCACCACGTCGTGATCGTCGCCCCGGAGGATGGTTTCGTTCAGTGCCTTGATCGCCTCCACGGTCGAGGGGTCGCCCAGTTCGTCATTGGCGATTCGCCACAGGCTGTCGCCTTCCTTCACCGTGTAGAAATATTCGGGGGCGCCGGTTGCCGTTGAATTCGGGGCGGTCGATTCGGCGTTCGAGGCCGAAGCGCCGGCCGACGTCGGAATCGCGTATGCTTTTCCAACAATCACCCGGTCCGGGTCATCCTGCAACGATGGATTGGCGTCAATGATCGCCTGGCGATTGGCCCGGGTGTTGCCCCCGAGGAACCGGGACGCCATTCGCGAAACCGTGTCTCCCTCCTGCGCCCGGTATTGCCGGGGACCGGCAACCGCCGGAACGGGGGCGGGCGCAGGTGACATCCCGTCGTCAATCCGATTTGTTCCGTCGATGTTCGCTGGCACAAGCGCCTCGCCGTTCCGCGCCGCAATGTTGGCCAGCGCTCTATCCGGCGACGGCGCATCGGCCCCGTGATCTTCCGGCGGCGGGGTGGAATTGTCGATCCGTGGATTGTCGTTTCCCGGCTGATTCGAAGAATTCGGCGAAGGAATTACCGGGCTTGGCGGGCGAGTGAGCTCTTCATGCGTCGGCACGGATTCACTCGGCGAAGTCTCCGATGGCGTGACAAAGTTGATCGGCGGATTGGCCGTCCCCGGCGCGTTCGTCGCTCGCCGGGCCGTGGCGCCCACGTCCGCCAGCACCGCCTGCGGCAACTCCTGCGTCGAGCGGAAATGATCCGACAGCAGAATCCCGATCACGATGATAAATGCCAGGCCTACCAGCAGGCTGATTTTGGTCTCACGCGTCATGGTTGCCTCCAGAACGGCAAGTTGCAAGTGGCAAGTTGCAAGTAAAAATTCAACTTGCAACTAACAACTTGAAACTTGCACTCTCTTTTCGATCACACGCATTTTCGCCGACCGGGCCCGCGGATTGCGGGCGCATTCTTCGCCGGTGGGGGAGAGCGGCTTTTTCGTCATCACCTTCATCACCCCGGTCTGTTCCAACTGCCGAAACGCTTGCTTCACCGACCGATCCTCCATCGACTGGAAGCTGATCACCGCCATCCGGCCCCCGGTTCCCAGCGCCGCCGGTCCTTGCCTCAGCAACTCGCGGAGATTTTCCATCTCCCGGTTGACCGCCATTCGCAACGCCAAAAACGTCCTCGTCGCCGGATCGATCCGCTCCGGCGGTCTGTGCTGGCGCGAAATTGCCGAGCGAACAAGCTCGGCCAATGCTTCCGTGTCTCTGATCGGCGATACCCGCCGCGTTTCGACAATCTTTCTCGCAATTTGCCGCGAATAACGCTCCTGCGCCAATTGATATAGGACCTTGGCCAGCGATTCTTCAGGCAGTTTATTGACCAAATCCGCCGCATTTTCAGGCAAATCCGGGTCCAGGCGCATGTCCAGCGGCATCCCCCTGTCAAAGCTCAATCCATACGCCGGATCGAAAAGCTGATTCGTGCTGACCCCCAGGTCTGCCAGGACGCCGCTGACCGGTGGATTTCCGGCTTCCTCCAACACGCTCGACAGTTTCGCGAAATTCGCGTGAAACAGCCGGACCCGGCACGCCAGACCCTTCAGTTGCCCGGCGGCGAATTCCAGATTCCTAGGATCGGCATCCAGGCCGATCAGCAGACCCTCTTCCCCCAGCCGCTGTCCGATGGCCAGCGCATGCCCGCCCCGCCCGACGGTGCAATCCACCACGGTTTGGCCGGACGACGGCGCGAGTAGGTCCAGAACCTCTGGCAGCATGACGGGTTCGTGGCCGGTGGGGGGGAGTTGCATGCACTGCCTATGAAGTTAAATCCGAAACCCGAAATTCGAATGACGAATCAAATCCGAATGACAAATGACAAATGACGAATGACAAATTCGAATTTCACTTTCGGTTTCGCGCTTGCCACATCCTTCATGTTATAACTATCGTCCAATCGCCATCTCCATGCTCCAATCCGCCCACATTTTCCTGATGTCGCTTTACTTCGTCCTGCCGCCGATTGTGCTGATCGCCTTGTTCGCCGTTGCCCGCCGGCGTGAAATTCCGGCGGTCCAGGTCTGGCCCAAGGTCACCGTTGCCGTCGCCACCTCGCTCTTGCTGGGCATTGCCGCGTCGATGATTTACGGCCTGTGGCTCGGCGGGATCGTCCCGCCGTTGCAAATGGCCCTCACCTGCTACTGGGCCGCCGGGCTGATCTGCATCCTCAAGGGTCTGGATTTCCTGCTCGATCGCCTGGCCCGCCTGGTGTTCGCCACCGGCGCTGGCTCCTGGAGGCGGCGCCAACGCCGATCCGCCGCCCAGGTATTTCGAGTGTTTTTTTTGTTCATCATCGGCCTGCCCTACGTCATCGTCGCCGCCGCCACCTACCGGCCAGGTACAATCCAGAAAAACGAATCCGCCTGGTTCGATGCCGGTGCAACCCGCGTCTGGTTTGCATCGACCGACGGCTTGCTCATCACCGGGTTCTGGACGGCCGCCCCCGCCCCCTCGCCCGGAGATATCCCCAATCCCCATTGGGGCCGCAAGACGCTGGTCATCTGCCCCGGCTCGCGCGGCGGCAAGTCCAGCTACCTCCCCCTGGCAAGCCGATTCCTCGACGACGGCTACAATGTCTTCACCTTCGATTTTCGCGGCCACGGCGGAGGGCTTGCCCTCGGCGGCCAAAGCGGCGGACAAATCGTCACCTTCGGCGACCATGAACGCCGGGACGTCCTGGGAGCCGTGCGCTGGCTTCGGCAAAATCATCCGATGGAAAGTCGGCACATCGTTGCCATCGGCGTGGACACCGGCGCCGCGGCGCTTCTCGCCGCCGCCGCCGATCCCTCCAACGATGGCCGCGCAATCGACGCACTGGCCGTCTTTGGATGCTATGACCGGTTCGACCAATTCGCCGCCGACGCCGCCAGGGTTTCGTTTCCTCCGCCCCTGCAATGGCTCATCGTGCCCGTTGCCGTTCCACTGGCCTGCATCCAGACCGGCGCGGATTTGCGCGATTTCTCTCCCGCCATCGATGCCGCCGCCGTCTCGCCACGCCCCATCCTGTTCGTTCACGGCCAGCGAGATTCCGTCATCATCTTCGACCGTGTCCAAAACCTCTACGACGCCGCCAACGCACCCAAAAGCTATCTCTGGCTCGAGGATTTGACCGATGACCAGGCCATCGACGACCGGCGCGTCGCCGACCGTGCCCTGCATTTCCTGAACACCGCCGTCCCCATGCTATGAAACTGCTCGATCTCCTTGGCAAACAGTTTCCCGCCGCCAAGCGCCAAACGCTCAAACGCATGGTGCAGGACGGCCGTGTGTTCATCAACGGCCTCGCGGCGGCCAGGCTCGATCAATCGGTCAACGCCGAAGACCGTCTCGTGGTGGACCCGCCGCGGAAGGCTTTTCCCCGCCCGCCGTTTCCCATCATCCACGAAGATCGAGACGTTCTCGTGATCGACAAACCCGCCGGATTGCTCACCAGCACCGTTCCCCGCGAACCCCGCCCGACCGCCCTCGCCGCCGTGCGCCAATATCTCAGCCTGACCGATCCGACCGCGCGCCTGGGCCTGATTCATCGTCTCGATCGCGACGCATCGGGATTGCTCGTTTTCTCCAAAAACCATCGGGCCTACGATTCGCTCAAACGCCAATTCTTCCATCACACCGTCGCGCGCGTCTATCACGCCCTCGTCTCCCCGCCGCCGCCAGAGGACGCCGGGCGAATCGAATCATATTTGGTCGAACGCGCCGACGGCTCGGTCCATTCCACGCGCGTCCCCGGGCGCGGCCAGCGGGCCGTCACCGAATTCGCCGTGACCAATCGTCGCGGAGATCTGGCTTTGCTTCGCGTCACCCTCCACACCGGCCGCAAGCATCAGATTCGCGTCCACCTGTCCGAGTCCGGCTCTCCAATCCTCGGCGACGGCCAATACGGCGGAAAGCCGCACCGCAACGGCCTGATGCTCGCCGCCGTCGAGCTCGCATTCGATCATCCGCGCACGGGCCAACGAATGGCCTTTTTCGTCCCCCGCGATGCCGACCGCCCCGCCGTGAGTTTTGCCACTGGGTCAATTTCCACGTGTAGCCGGCGGGCTTGCCCGCCGTATTGATCCAAATCTCGCCCCAAAAACAGAAATATTTCAAAATAACCCGCCGCCGTCAGTTTTCTTGCCATTGGTGCCAAGCGGGATTCCGTATAGAATAGCGAAACTCAAAACTCCATGACCCCCGATTCCTCCTCGATATTTTCGCGTCTTTTTCTGCCGGCCGTTTCGCTCTGCTGGCGCGAAATGATCCGCTTCGTCCGCCAGCGCAGCCGGATCGTCGGCGCCCTGGCGACGCCGATCCTCTTCTGGATCGTCATCGGCGCCGGCATGGGGCGCAGCTTCCGCTCCGATATGCCCGGCGGCGGCAATTTCATCGAATATTTCTTCCCCGGCACCCTGGTCATGATCCTACTCTTCACCGCCATCTTTTCGGAAATCTCCGTCATCGAGGACCGCCGCGAGGGATTTCTGCAATCCGTCCTCGTCGCTCCCGTCTCGCGCATGGCGATCGTCCTGGGCAAGGTGCTCGGCGGAACAATCCTGGCCACCGTGCAAGGAGTCCTGTTTCTGCTCCTGGCCCCCCTGGTCGGAATCCACCTTGGCCCGATCTCATTCCTCGCGGCCGTCGCCGTGACGGTCATCGTCAGCTTTGCGCTGGCCGGATTGGGGTTCTGCATCGCCTGGCGCATGAGTTCCACCCAGGGCTTTCACGTCATCATGAATCTCTTTCTCATCCCCATGTGGTTCCTGTCGGGCGCGATGTTCCCCGCCAACGGCGCCCACGGCGCCATGCGCTGGCTGATGAGCGTCAATCCTCTCACCTACGGCGTTTCCGCCCTGCGCCGTGCGCTCTACTGGACCAACTCCACCAACCTTCGGCTTCCGTCGTGGTCTGTTTGTCTTGGCATCAGTCTCGTGTTCGCCGCGGCCATGTTTTTGACCTCGAGCATCATGGCCGGCCGGCGCGTGGCGGCCGATTTGCAATAGCCCTCTTTATGAGCAAACCTCAAAAGATCATCACCATCATTCTCTGGATCGTTGCCGTGGGCGGCATGGTCGGCGTTGTCGCCATGAAAACCCTGCCTGTTAACTCAAACCCCAACTCCCAAGCGGCAGGCTTTGCCTCCGGAGCGGCAGGTTTTGTTTCCACCGATGCCCCCTCCTCCCCGCCGCCAATTCTCGACCCGGCCCCATCCTTCACTCTCACCGATCAGGACGGCAACCCTGCAACCAACGCCCAACTCCTCGGCCATCCCTGGATCGCCGATTTCATCTTCACCACCTGCGCATCCCTCTGCCCCACGATGTCCGCACACATGTCCGAATTGCAGGACCGATTGCCCGCCGACGTGTTGCTCGTCTCATTTTCCGTTGATCCCACCCACGACACCCCAGCCGTCCTGAAGGAATACGCCGCCAAATATCACGCGCAACCCAACCGCTGGATTTTCCTGACCGGCGATGAAAAAACCCAGCAGCGCGTCATCCGCGCCATGAAACTCGGCTTCGCCCCCGCCGTGGGCGACACTCCCATTCAGCACGATGAGCATTTCGTCCTGATCGACGCCCAGGGAAAACTCCGCGGCTACTACGATTCCTTCGTCCCCCAGCGGATGGATGCCCTCGTTCACGACGCCAAAACGCTCAGCGCGCATCCGACCGGAGCCGGGCAATGACCGTCCTGCCCGCGGTCGACGCCACGCTCAACGCCGCCAGTTGCCTCCTGCTTTGCCTGGGCTTCTTCTTCATCAAGACCGGCCGCTGGCGCGCCCACGGCTTTACCATGGTCACCGCCACCGCCGTCTCCACCGCATTCCTGATCTGCTATCTCACCAATCACTATCTCCACGGCGTACACACGACCGTCCGTTCCCAGGCCCCGCATTGGCTGCGATACACCTACCTGGCGATTCTCTTCCCCCATTTATTTTTAGCGATGGTGATGCTTCCGATGATTTACCTGACGCTTCTCCGCGCCTATCGCCGCGATTGGATCAACCATCGGCGGATCGCCATCCCGACGTTCTGCATCTGGCTGTACGTTTCGGTGACGGGGGTGATCATATATTTCATGCTCTACCATTCGCGCCTGGCGACATGAAAATCCCGGAATGGCAACATGAACGGCTAGAGCACATTGCAAGTCGGTGTACACCGTTCAAAATCCACCCGCGCGAATTCTGCCCGGAACGCCCACGGCGCCGCCTCATCCTTACCCACATCGTTGGGGCTGAAGCTCCTGCCATAGTTCGGCTCCCAGAACCATCTGGTGGATGTCGTACCAGCCTCGCCAT
>JBEKIV010000141.1:0-10361 GCA_050011595.1 Tepidisphaeraceae bacterium | reverse complement strand
CGGGGACGTCACAGTTCCCCGCGGTAATTATCTCATCGGCAGCGTCCAGATCGGAACGCGCACGATCATTCACCTGGATAAAGAAGCAACCCTGATCGGCTCAAGCGACTTGGACGATTATCCTATTATCGACGTGCGTTGGGAGGGTCGCTGGGAACGCGGCCATCGGGCCATGATCTACGCAGCGGATGTCGATCACATCGGCATCGTCGGCCCCGGTCATTTGATCGCGAGATTTGGCCGTACCAGCGGCCGGAACGGGGATGCGGTAACACAGCCGGACAGTGGTTCTCCCGCCGGCGCCGCCGCCCAGCCCGGCGACCGGCATCCCCGGGCGCCCAGCGGAACGCCAGGGTCGACATTTACGCGCCCGCCTTGTCTTATCGAGCCGATTTCCTGCAACGACGTTAGATTCGAGGACTTTACCGGCGATCATAGCGGCACCTGGGCGAATCATCTCACCTATTGTTCCAACGTCGTGCTCCGCAATCTGACGCTTTCCAACAGTTCGGATGGCCTGGACATCGATTCCTGCAACGGTGTTGTCGTCGATCATTGCCTCATCAACGCAGGCGACGACGCGATCAGCATTAAATCGGGCCGCGGCATGGATGGCGCACGCCTGGGCAAGGCCTGCGAGAATATATTGATTACTTACTGCTCCCTTTACGATCGTAACTTCGCCTGCATCGGACTCGGCAGCGAAATGTCGGGTGGCGTGCGTAACCTGCGGGTTGAACATTGCAAGTTTCTTCATTCCGGCGAACGCTGGTACGCCGTTTACATAAAAACCCGGCCCGGGCGGGCGGGAACGACGGAGAATGTCACCTTTGATGACATTGATGTCTCCGACGCCGGTGGGTTCCTTCGGATCAACACGATGAACGGCGGCAACACGAGCACGGCGGACGATCCGGTCGAGGGCAACATCGGAATCCCCCTTATTAAGAACATTCATGCCTCCAACATCCGGGTCAAGAATGTCGCCAACCTCGTGACGGCCTTTCAGACCAATCCCAAGAAGCCGGTCGAGGGTCTGACGCTTGAGAACATCAGCGGCGAGTGCGGCAAGGGTATAATTCTGGTGAATGTCGAGAATGCGGTTTTGAGCGAGATCAAAGTGACGGGATATACCGGTCCGTTGCTCGCGACCGACAACGTGACCGGCACTGGGTTGGAAGGCGCGGTCCACGCTCGCACGGAGTAAGACATTAACGTTGGGGACGCCGTGGGAATCGCACAAGATCCGCATCAATGACGCTTGCAGTCCCGCCGCGACTTTAGCGCCCGTGTCGTCGGCCTGCTATCTTCGAAAAGACGGCCGTTCATGCACAGGACGAGGCTGAACAAATCCCTTTCCAACCTGTGCATTGAACGACCGGCCGCGGATAGTTACCGAGCGCCGCTCCCGCTCATCAGCTATGAGCCTCGCAGATCGACATCTCGCTGCCGCAGGTCTTGCCTTTTACTCTCGATAAAACGGATAAATTGTCGTTTGCAGGCTAGGCGGAACAGCCCGCCTAGTTGTCCGCTTTGCAAACAGAACGATACTGTTGAGGGAACAGGTTCAACGCGGGCGATATTTTTTGTGTCTTCAGATGAGATTTCGTGCCGTTGTTGAACCTGACGAACGCGATATGTCGTTCTGGATAATGAATGGGGCCGGCCAACCGGCCAAGGAAGATCGTTGAAGGCGGATGCGACACTACGGTTCTACGCGGAGGTGTGGCCCCACGCGGCTGAGGTGCAGCGGCTGGCGAATATCCTTTGCCGAGACGCCCCGGCCGCCGAGGATTTGGCGCAGGAGGCGCTGCTCAAGGCGTTCCGGTTCATCGACCGCTTTGAGCCGGGAACCGACGCGAAAAAATGGCTGTTTGCGATCACGCGAAATTGCCGGGCGGATCGTTTGCGCATCGAGCAGCGAACGGCCGGACAAGAGCAGTTGAGCAATTTCGATTGGGAGCCCGAAGCGCCGGCAACGGTTGAGGATTCCTCTTTCGACGGCGCTCTGGCGCCGACGGAAATACTGGAAGCGTTCTCCGATCGCGAGATCATCGCGGCGCTGCAACGGCTTCCCGAGGAAATCCGATGGACCCTTTTGCTGGTGGATATTCAAGGAATGGATCATGTGAATGCGGCCGAAGTACTCGATGTGCCGGTCGGAACCGTGAAATCGCGGGCACATCGCGGCCGGAATATGCTGCGTGAAATTCTGCGGCCCATGGCCGCAAGGCGGCAATATGACCAACGATGAACTTCAAAAACCCGATGCTCCCGAACCGGATCAGGACTGGCAAAATGCCGTCCAGCGCCGGCTGACAAAGCTGCGCAATATGCCGGTCGAACTCGCGGCGCTTGAAGCCAGGGTGAACGCGGCAATCCCACCCCAGCGCCGTAGCGTGATTGCGAGGATGACAACCTGGCGGATCGCAGAAGCGATCGCCGCGGGATTTATCCTGGTTGTGGTTTCGCTGGGTTTGATGTTCATTTTCTCCGGCGGGCCGGTGGTGGCTTCGGCTCAGGATTTTGCTCAGTTCCATGAGGATTTGGTGGCTGGACGTGTCCAGGCGGTGCATGTCACAACAATCGAAGCCGCGAATAAAGCGTTGGCCGCACAGGATTCTCTTTCGCCCCAACTCCCCGAAGTACCGAACGAGCACGTGATGGCCTGCTGCATGAATTCGGTTAAGGGCAAGCGTGTTGCCTGCGTCTTGATCGATCAGGGCGGCACACCCGTTACATTAACGGTTGCCAATGCCGCCGACATGAAATCTCCCGCTTCCCCCATGGTGGAGCAAAATGGGTCAGCGTATCACGTCCATGCGGTGAATGGCCTGAATATGGTCATGACCGAGCGGCATGGACGCTGGATTTGCCTGATGGGACGACTTCCCCGCCAGCGCCTGATGGACTTGGCGGATCAACTTCAGTTCTAACAAAAAATAATTGAACCCCAACCCGCTGCTCCCTCGTTTTGGAGATAGGAGTCACCATGCGCAAATGGCGAGTGTATGCGGCGGGCCTTTTTGTAATCCTTCTCATGATCGTGGAAGCGGCCGTCTTGTCCGCCCGAAGGTCCGGTTCCGAGTCGGCGGCGGCGCGGCCTTCGGCGAATGATCCAGCGGCGCCGGCCGCACAGCAAAAGAAGATTGCCTATTGGTGGGACCCGATGCTCGGCCCGTCGAGCATCTCCGACCATCCCGGCAAGAGCGCGATGGGGATGGACCTCGTGCCCGTTTATGAAAGCGACGTGTCGGCCGGACCATCGGTGCGGATCGACCCGACGGTTGTCCAGAACATGGGAGTGGTCACGGCCCCCGTGGTCGGCGGACCATTGAACGTGACGGTGCGAGCGGTCGGAACCTTTCAAGTCCCCGAGCCGGGGGCCCACGACGTCACCCTGAAAATCAACGGATACATCGAGAAACTCTATGCGGATACCAATGGGATGGCGGTGCAAAAGAACGATCCGCTATTCGATCTATACAGCCCCGATTTGCAAGTTGCTGAACAGGAACTGATCGGCGCCAAGCAGAATCTCAAATCGCTGGATGCCGGCACGAACAAAACGGTTCGCGCCGAGGCGCTAGACATGGTTGATTCGGCAAAGCAGAAACTCCGGCTTTGGGACGTGGCGGAGCAGGACATCGACGCGATCGCCGCCGCAAGTCAAGCGCCCAAAACCGTGCCGTTCCGCAGTCCGATGAATGGGCATGTCGTTGACAAAGCGATTGTGGAAGGCTCGGCGGTCCAGGCGGGGATGAAGATCATGCGGATCGAGGATCATTCCCGGCTCTGGCTCGACATGCAGGTCTATGAAAACCAGATTCCGATGGTGAAGGTCGGCCAGGAGGTTCGCGCTGCGGTTGATGGCGCTCCCGGCGAGACATTCACGGGAAAGGTGACATTCATCTTTCCGCACCTCGATCACATGGCCCGGACCGAGATGGTCCGAACGATCATCGACAACCCCTACCACAAACTCAGGCCGGGCATGTACGCGACGGCCGAGATCGTGACCCAGCCGTTGCCCGATGCGCTGCTGGTTCCGCGGGAAGCGGTTATCGATACCGGATCGCGGCAGATTGTGTTCGTGATTGACCCGGCTTCGCCCGGCCATTTTGAGCGACGAAAAGTTCGCACCGGCATTTCGGGAGACGATGACAAGATCCAGATTGTGGACGGGCTTTCACCGGATGATCAGGTCGTGACCAGCGGACAATTCCTGATGGATGTCGAGAGCCGCACCAACGAAGCGATCGAAAAACTTCAAGGCTCGCATCCATGATCGCCAGGCTCATCGAAATTTCCGTCCGCAATAAGTTCATGGTCCTGTTGCTGACCGGCATCCTGGTCGCCGCGGGCGGTTGGGCGGTCATCCATATCAACCTCGACGCCGTGCCGGATTTGTCCGACGTGCAGGTGATCGTCACGACCGACTATCCGGGCCAAGCGCCGAACGTGGTGGAGGATCAGGTCACTTATCCGCTGACGACGGCCATGATGGGCATTCCGCACGCCAAGGTCGTGCGCGGCATCAGCATGTTCGAGCAGTCGTTCGTCTACATCATTTTCGATGATGGGACCGACCTGTATTGGGCGCGCAGCCGGGTATTGGAATACCTGAACTTCATCAAGGACCGCCTTCCCGCCGGCGTCGAGCCGAAACTTGGGCCCGATGCCACGGGCGTGGGATGGGTTTATCAATATGTGCTCTATCCGGGCTTTTATTCTCCCGACCATCCCAGGGGTTTTTGGCACGATGAACAAACGGACAAATGGTACGCAAGCCCGGATCAGGCCCCGTCCGATCGGCAGGACAAGCTGACGAAAGTTCGCGCGTTTGAAAAGCCGGGGACCGATCCTCTGACCGGCAAACCGCTGGTCTCCAGCAATCAGGATTTGGCAAGTCTGCGCGGTCTTCAGGACTGGTATTTGCGCTATCAGCTCACGGCCGTGCCGAACGTCGCGGAGGTTGCGCCGATCGGCGGATTCGTCAAGGAATACCAGGTGGTTCTCAAGCCGGAGCGACTGCTGGCCTACAACCTCCCCATCAGCGCGATCATGACCGCGATCCAAAGGTCGAATAACGACGTTGGCGGATCGGTCGTGGAAATGAGCGAGAGCGAATACATGGTCCGCAGCCGCGGATATCTCAATGGACTCAAGGATTTGGCGCAGGTGCCGGTCGGCATGGGCAAGGACGGCGTGCCGATCCTTCTTTCCAACGTCGCCACGCTGCAAATCGCCGGTGAGGAACGTCGCGGCATCGGTGAACTCAACGGAATTGGCGAGGCGGTTGGCGGCATCGTCATCGCACGATTTGGCGCCAACGCCTACCAGGTCATCCATGATGCCAAGGCGAAATTAGCGGATTTGGAAGACGGTCTTCCACCCGGGGTCACGATCAAAACCGTCTATGACCGTTCCGATCTTATAGACCGTGCGATTCATACCCTCCGGCATACCCTCATCGAGGAGATGATCGTTGTGGCGCTGGTCTGCATCGTGTTTCTGCTTCACGGGCGCAGCGCGCTGGTCGCCATCTTCGTCATCCCCAGCAGCATGCTCATCAGCCTGCTGGTGATGTATCTGCTGGGGATCAACGCGAACATTATGAGCCTCGGCGGCATCGCGATCGCCGTCGGCGTGGTGGTCGACAGCGCGATCATCATGATCGAGAACGCGCACAAGCATTTGAATCGCGAGGACGAACGACTGGCCCGCGATCGCGGCCAGCCGCGGCCTCGCGGTGAAATCATCCTCGCTGCCGCCAAGGAAGTCGGGCCGAGCCTTTTTTTTAGCCTGCTCATTATCACGGTCAGTTTTCTTCCAGTTTTCGTGCTCGGAGGCGAAAGCGGCCGGCTCTTCAAGCCCCTGGCGTTCACCAAAACCTTCGCGATGGCGGCGGCGGCGATCCTTTCAGTCACCATCATTCCCGTGCTGATGGTTTATTTCGTCAGCGACCGCGCTCTGCCCGCTCGTCTGGGCCGGCGGACCAATGGAATCATCATCCTGTTTTCGATCATGGTGCCGGCGGCGGGGATCTGGCTGTGGGCGCATGACAGCCAGGTGTTGTCCGGCTACGAAAACTGGCTCGCCATCGGCTGGGCCGTTTTTGCGGCCATGCTGCTCATTCCCCAAAACATTATTCACGAAGACCGCAGCCCCATCAGCTTCATCCTTCAGAAAACCTACAACCCCCTCTTCGCGGCGGCCATGAAGTTCCGCTGGGCGATCTTGTTCCTGGCCGTCGTTTTCATGGCGTCGGTGATTTGGCCGTTCACGCGGCTTGGCAGCGAATTTATGCCGCCGCTCGATGAAGGCGATTTGCTCTACATGCCCACGACAGATCCAAGCATCAGCGTCACCAAGGCCCGCCAGGTGCTCCAGCAGACCGACAAACTGATTATGACTTTCCCCGAGGTCGTCAGCGTCTACGGAAAAATCGGCCGTGCCGACACTGCCACCGATCCGGCTCCGCTTGATATGATCGAAAGCGTCACCCGATTGCAAACCGATCCGGACAAATGGCGCAAGCGAAAGGTGGACTACGCATTCGATCGCTGGCCGCGAATCGCCGCTCCGATCCCGTGGGTTTTGCATCACACGTTCTGGCCTGCCGAAAGACGCATCACGATGGATGAACTGGTCTACGGCTGGACCGACCCCGATGGAACGGATCATCCCGGCCTCAACGCGGTCGTTCACCTCCCCGGCGTGGCCAATGCCTGGCCCATGCCCATCGAAAATCGCACCAACATGCTTTCCACCGGAATCAAAACGCCGGTGGGAATCAAAATCATGGGGCCAGACCTCCAGGTGCTCAGCGATCTGGCCGAGCAGGCTTCAACGATCATGCTGACCATTCCCGGCGCCGTCAGCGCTTATCCCGAGCGATCGTTCGGCGGGTATTACCTGGATATTGATATCGATCGCCAACAGGCTTCGCGCTACGGACTGACGACCGGCGACGTGCAGGACGTCATCAGCACGGCCCTTGGCGGGATAAAAACCACCACGGCCGTCGAGGGATTGGAGCGTTATCCCGTCAACATTCGCTACGCGCGCGATTTGCGGGACGACCCGGAATCAATTCGGCAGGTGATGATGCCCACGCCCAGCGGGGCGCAGGTTCCGCTCGGTCAGTTGGCTTCTGTCAAAATCAATCCCGGTCCGCCGATGATCAAAAGCGAAAACAGCCGGAGATCGGCCTGGGTTTATGTGGATTTCACCGGCCGCGATGTCGGAAGTTTCATCGCCGACGCCCAGAAGGCCGTCGCGGAAAAGCTTCAGCTTCCCGCCGGTTACACGCTGGTCTGGTCCGGCCAGTTCGAGCAGATTCAGGAGGCCAACGCGAGGCTCAAATGGGCAATCCCGCTGACGCTGATCGCCATCATCATGCTTCTCTACGCCAGCACGCGAAGCTGGTTTCGCGTCTGCGTCGTCTTGCTCGCCGTGCCGTTCAGTCTTGTTGGAGCGGTCTGGCTGCTGTGGATGTTGGACTATCACCTGTCATTGGCGGTGTGGGTGGGCATGATTGCGCTGGCCGGTCTGGACGCGGAAACGGGCCTGGTGATGCTGCTGTACCTGGACAACAGCTTTGAACGATTCAAAGCCGATGGACGGATGCGCCATCAGCAGGATTTATGGCAAGCCGTCTACGACGGCGCGGTCAAGCGCATCCGTCCCAAGACGATGACGGTTGCCGCGGCATTCATCGGTCTGGTGCCGCTGCTCTGGGCCACCGGAACCGGCGCGGATGTGATGCGCCGCCTGGCCGCACCGATGCTCGGGGGACTGTTTACCAGCTTCCTGATGGAATTGCTGATCTACCCGATCATCTTCTTCATAGCCAAAGGATTTTCATTGCCCTGGCCGGCGCGAATTCCTTCCTCGCGACTGGCCGAAACAGTCGCATCGGCCGCCAACGGGCTGGAGGAATATCATGTCTAGATCGTCGCTGATTCGTGGATGCGCTTTCATCCTGCTTGCTTTGGCGGGCGGTTGCACCGTTCATCCTTCGGGTGAACGGGAAGAACGTGACGCGGCGATGCAGTCGGGCAAGCCGTTCCAGAAGCCGTTCGAAGTCCGCCAAGTGCCGCCGCTGCCGGACAACCCGACGCCGGACCAATTGGTGCGGTATGCACTGATTACCAACGCGGAATTGGAACAACGCTATTGGGAATGGCGGTCGGCGATCGAACAGATTCCCCAGGATGGAACGCAGGCGACCACCCTCAATCTGGCGGCCGGCTCGACGATCTCCAATGGAAGAACCAGTTGGGCAAATAGCACGCTCGCGCTGTCCAACGACCCCATGACCAACATCAAGTGGCCCGGCACCTTGGATGCCGCGGCAAGGCAATCGCTTGAGAACGCACGAGCCGCCGGCCGGCGATTTATCAAGGCAAAATTTGATCTGCGGAACAAGCTGCTCAGCGCTTATGACGATTACGCCTTGAACGCCCAACTCATTCGCCTGGAACAAAGCAACCAGCAACTGCTCAAGACGACCGCGACTGTCACCCAAGCCCAAAACCGCGCCGGCAACGCGGGCCAGCAGGACGTTCTGAAGGCGAAAAACGAAGTGGACATGTCCGGCAATGAAATCGCCAATATGCAGTCGCAGCTTCCGGCCGAGCGCGCCGCGATCAATGCGCTCCTGAGCCGGCCGGCGGACGCGCCGCTCCCCTTGCCGGTGGATTTGTCGCCGGCGCGATCGCTCGCCTATTCAGATGGCGAACTGGTCGATTTGGCGGCGAAACAAAATCCGGAACTGATCGCCCTCGCCGACGAGGTTCGTGGCCGCGCCGATGGAATTCGGCTCGCCAAACTTCAATACGTCCCCGACTTCAATTTGAGCGCGGGCACGGATTTGGCGGGAATCACGCAATCTCTGTTGGGGCAGGCGACAATCCCCTTTTTCAGGTACGAGGCGCTCAACGCCGCCATCGCCCAAGCCAAGGCCAACCTCTTCGCCGCCGAGGCGATGCGCCGCCAGGCCGGCAATGACCTGGCCGCACAGGTGGTGGCGGATATCACGACGATTCGGGATGCTGACCGCCAGATCGATCTTCTCGAACGGACCATTTTCCCTCGCGCGCATCAGATCGTTTCTCTGGCCCGCGCGTCCTACCAAGCCGGCAATGCTTCGCTTCTGGACATGCTCGACAGCCAGCGCTCGCTGATCGAAATCGAGCGGCTTTGGACGAATCTGCAAGTCACGCGGGACAAACGACTGGCGGAACTCGAATCAATCGATGCCACAGATTTGTCGGTCTCTGGTTCACCGCGGGCATCCCCTCAATAGAGGCATTTTCTGTCCGCCACGTCACTCACGATTTGCCCAAAGGGCACGGGATTCCGCCGCTGCCGCTGATCCGGCAACCGGCATTCGACATCGCTGATCGGCGTGGCCGGTAAGTTCACCGGCAATGGCGTCAGGTAACTCTGGGGATCGATGTTCTGCCGGTGGCGGGGAGCGACACGCCCGGTTGGATTTGCGACAAAAACAAAATTCGCTCGCATCCTGAACGCAAGGCACGTGTCATTGTCACCGGACGGTGAAATCGCGCGAGCACAAAAATTCTTCGATTTTGCCTGGAAAATCAACGATTTTGATTGACCCCTCGATGCTGAATCCGCAAATTGGAATCCGGGAATATTTCTGAATTTTTCGTTGCGTGGAGGCGCCGGAATGTGTCGCTCGAATGGGATGTGAATCCCGTCGGCGACCGGGTTCAAATGCATGAGGAGGAGAAATGTTCAAGGTACGTCCGAGCGTTCACTTGATTGTTGTCGCCGTGGTAGGCGTTTGGCTGGGCGTTGGCCGCAGCCAAGCGGCCGAATTTACGCCGATCCGCCCGGGCCTTGGGGACCCGGCGATTGGAACCGAGCATGAACTTCTCTCCAACATCGACTGGACGGACGCCAAGGGCGAAGCGCCATGGTTTGGTGGATATGAAGACTTCCACCACGGTCAATGGCCAAGCACCGATGGCAACTGGAACACGGATAAGCCGCACGATTGGGACGGGTGGGATTTCAGGCGCTGCAAGGACCCGACCGGCTCCGTCGGCACGCAATCGGTGCCCGAGCCGGCGAGTGCGGTGATGATGGTGATGGCTGGATTGGGCATTCTCGCCCGCCGGCGGCGACGAGACCTTGTCTGCTCCGGCGGCACGGCAGCGATCGACAATTAGACAAAACACCTGGGCGAACTAGGTCTTGATTTCGGCCTCATTCGGGTCAAGAAACTCCAGCCCAGAAGCGAAAGAGCTTAGCGGCCGCTTTCGGGCGGCCATTTTTGCATTTGTCGTTCCACCGCAAACAGTGCCGCGATTGCCACGGCATAGCAG
>JBEKIV010000140.1:0-20609 GCA_050011595.1 Tepidisphaeraceae bacterium | reverse complement strand
GGGCATGAAATCTCCGTCAATCAGACACAATCTCGGCCGGGCACGGGTATCCGCAATGACCACCGGATTGCACCTTAGAGCGAGGATAATGGGCCAAGTCATCCCGTTGGTAGCAAAGCGAGCCAGAGGCAAGGACGGGAACTGAGAGCGTTCAGCGCTCGTACCCAGAGACTCGCTCGTCGAACTTACCGAGTACATGCGATCATGTTGGCCAGATGAAGTCCAACGAGGGGTGTTACACGTCCCAGATATCCAGCGTATTGTTGGCGTCATCCACGGCGGCGAAGATGCTGTGGCCATCGTCTGTTTCGATGGCAAAGCCAAATGCGGCGCCGGTGGACGGATCGATCTGGAATTCGCCGACGAATTTGCCCTTTGTGGTGAATTCCACGATCTCGCTGTTTTGGACATTGGTGAGATCAGGGTTGATGGCGTCGCCGTTGGCGGCGAGCAAGTCGCCGTTCGGTGCAAAGCCCAGGGCCAGCGGGCCGCGCAAATGCTCGTTGCTGAATATGAAATTGCCGGTGCCGCTGCGCGGGCCGGTGAATTCCGCGTTTTTGATCGCGTAGACCGCGTTGTCCCCAGTCGAGGCGACATAGAGCGTATCGGTGCGCGGGTCCAAGGCCAGGCCGGTCGGACCAATGACAAAGGCGACCGGATCGGTGCGGAAAGTGTATCCGGAGGCAATGCGCGTCTTTCCAAGCAAGAGCACGTCATCTCCATCATCCCCGAAGGGATTGACCAGCAGATCGAGCCGAGTCACCGTTCCATTGAGCACATCGGACACGAAGATTTGCTGAATGAATCCATCGTTCTGGATCGTCAGGTCCCAGGGCCCGTCGAGAAGATTGGAGTCTGAAAACGTCTTTACGAGCCTGCCAAACTTGTTGATGATCAGCAGTGATCCCGGCCCATCGGGGGTTCCGCCGCCATTGGCGGGAAGGTTCCCGACGACCACGAACCCACCGGGAAGAACGCCCAGCGCCGTGGTCAACCCAAGGCCGGCGGAACCTTGAAAGAACAGAGTTTGTTTCCCCGTCTTTGGATTGATCTCGACGATGGTGGTTCCGGTCCCCTGGGCATTGCCATTGTCGTTGAAATTGGAAACCAAAACATCGCCCGCGGTAAGTTTGCCGCCCGCGTCCTCGGTGGGTACGAAGGCCACGCCATACGGATTTTCGTCTCCGTTACTGGGGACGGTGTTGGCCGCGACCTTGGGCGTTGGCGTCAAATGAGATAGGAACGAGGCGGAAAAGAGCGTACGTGATTCCAGGTTCTCCATTACCGAAGCCGTGCCGGCTTGATATCGCGGTAAATACATTGGGGATTCTCCTGCTTGGGAACCTTTGCGATCGTTCCCACTTTTGACCCACGTCTGGTTATCGAACGGCAATGCCATCATCGTGTTGCGCGGGCGGGCATTGCGCGATGGCGTTTGCGCCCCAACAGTAGAACGCCGGAAAGCAACATCGCCGACAGCGACGCCGGCTCGGGAACTGCTGTCACGTTGAACTTAAAGCCCGAATCGCTGAACGGTGCGCCTTGGTAAACAAATGAGGTGGTCTCTAGCGCCGTCCCCCCGTCGAACGGCGTCGGGCCGAGGATTTGATTCAAAGTTTCGGTGCTGTCGAATTGAAACCCGCTTAAAGTCGCCCCCGGCGCCACCAGGGTGCCGCCATCGACCCACTCGATGGCGTTGCCATCCGAGGCGTTGTTGCTTCCCGTAATTGTGAAGGTCCAGCCGGCGGGATCGACGACGCTGGTGGGCTTCACCTGCATGTAATCCTGACCAGGAATCCATGAAAACCAGAACGTTCCGAGCTTTGAACTGTCGGTCGAAGTATTCGTGAGCGCAAGGTTATACTGAAACACCCCCCCTCCGAGGGGCGTTTCAGCGATGGTCGCGCTTGCCGTCTCTGACGCCGAGGTTTGGGAGGCTAACCAGGTTGTCATCGACGTGGCAATCAAGCACGAGCCAATTACTTTGCACATTTTGCGATCTCGAATCATGGAAATATCCTCCGTTTTTCGATGGCCCGCCGCACCGATGGTTTCGCTGATTGGGTCCGCGGCGAACCGTTCAAAAGAGGTTGAGCCCGAGAGTGGCGGGAATATTCGCGGCGTGGCGGGTTTTTCCAAATCTTAATACTCGGAATCCCCGAAATTCTCGTTCGCCATGGAATACAAAAATTTGCCTAATTCGTGAATAAGTCGCAGACTTTCGGGCACTTCCAAATGAATCATGCTGGATCGGCGCGTTGAGGTCGATGAAATGGGCAGTCCGGATGGAACCATCGAAACCTACGAGGGGTGGGTCCGCGCCCATGGCACGGAATTGTATCGTTACGCCTATCGTCTCACGGGAACGTCCCACCGCGCTGAGGATTTAGTGCAGGAAGCGTTCACGGAAGCATGGAAATCGATGCGCCAATTGCGTGACCCGCAGCGCGCCCGGGCTTGGTTGTTTCAAATCTTGCGGCGCAGCCATGGGCGGATGTTGCGACGCGAGTCGCGCCGGCCGGAAGGTAAAGCCCATCGCCAGGAAATGCCCGAGGAGATTGCCGTGGCCACAAGGGAGAACCCAGTCGATCAGAATGAATGGATGCAGCACTGTTTGAATAAGCTCGATGTGCCTGCCCGGCAGGCAACGTTGGCCGTGATGCTGGAGGGACTCACCTGCCGCGAGGCCGCCGCCGCTTTGAACGTGCCGCTCGGAACGATTCTTTCGCGCCTTCACCGCGCACGCGGCCTGCTTCGCGGATATGTCCATCAACAGAACCAATCGCGGCCGGACCAAGGGGGTATTCGTCGATGAATCCATCCTCTCAAGACAATCATGAGAGTCTCCCGGCAGACCTGGCTTCCAGAATGCTCGCCGCCAGCTCACTGCCCCAGCACGATCCCGAGCGGCAGGCCGTCCAGCTCGAAGCGACGGCCGCCGGCGCTGAGACGCTCTCCCAATGGCGCTCCCTGTCGGCCAATGCCCGTCAAGTCCGGCAGACCCTTGCGGATGTCACGCCCCCTTCCGATTTGAACCGCCGCTTGACGCAGATCCCCGGCTTGCATCCCAATCTGCCGATGTGGAAGAAACCCCTGGGCGAGGTATTCGCCGAACTCTTCACGCTCCCACGCGCCATCGCCGCCATTGCCGTCATTGCACTTGCTCTGGGCGGTTATGCAGTCTGGAATTGGTGGAGCGATCCCATTCCGCGGCTCCAGTTCATCGAATCGCAAGCGATGGCCTTGCAATATCAACCGCTGGCGAGCATTGACGCGGCGTGCTGGGCCGGCTCCGATCCAAAGGCGGCTCAGAATTATCTCAATCAAAAGCTGCCTTGGACCGCGACGGTTCTGTCCCCCAAAGGTCCGAATTTGCTGGGCGCAGCCACGGTGAAAATCAACGGCGTGTCCGTCGCTCTGACGCGCTACGAGCAACAGGGACATCAGTTCACCCTGCTGGAGTACGAGCCGAACGCCTATGGATTGCCGGCGATGTTTCCGCGACATTCCAGCAGCACCGCGGCAAACAACAGCACCCGGGGAGTTAAGGCCGAATCTTGGTCCGAGCCGTCGGCGGGTTGCGGATGGACCGTTGTGATGGATGCCGACGCCCCGCGGAATCCCTTCTCCTACGCGTATTGAATTCGGCGTCGATCCATATCGCCCAATCGCCGGGGCACGATGAGCGGCAGCATCACAAATCCCGCGGCGCCGGTTGAGGTGAGCGAATCCCGAGTCACTTCCCGCTGTACCAAAACGCCCGCTGCCAGTGGTGCCCCCACAGCTTTTTCTGCAATTCCAGCGGCATGTCCGGCAGTTCGCTCACCGTGCAATTCATCTGCGCCTGCGCTTCGTTGCGAATGCCGGCGATGACCGTGCTTGCCGCATCATCGGCCAACGCGAACTTCAACGCCGCCTGGGCCAACGTGTATCCGCTGCCGGCAATCTCCGCCTTGACCTTCTCCGCCCGGTCCACCGCGCGCCCCAATCGATCGCCCGCAAAATAATTCCGCCGGAAATCATCCGCTTCAAACACCGTTTCCTTCGTGAATCTCCCGGTCAGCGACCCTTCATCAAATGCCACGCGCACAATGATGCCGACCCCCTTTTCCCTGGCGACCGGCAATAGCTCGGCCGCCGGCTCCTGCTCGAAGATGTTGTAGATGACCTGCACGACGTCCACCCAGCCGCCGCGCATGAGATCGATCACGGCGTTTTGATCGTGTTCCGGCGTGGATATCCCGATGAGCCGCAGCTTTCCTTCTTTGCGTAATTTCCGCAGAATTTCAAACGGCTTGGGATCGCTGTTCCACGCCCGCGTCCAGGTGTGCAACTGAAGGATATCCAGGCATTCCACGCCCAGGTTCTTCAGCCGCGTCTCAACGTTCTGGCGAAGGTATTTCTCCGAATACCGATCCTGCCATCTGTCATGGGGAAACGGCGGCCATCTTCCGGCATCCGGCGGCGTCTTGGTGGCGACGTAAATCTTGTTGCCTGGTGTTTCGCGCAGCAGCTTGCCGATCAGGCGCTCGCTGCGTCCGTCGCCGTAGCCGGCCGCCGTGTCGATAAAATTGACCCCCAACTCCAGGGCTTTGTGCATCGCCTTGAGGCTGTCCGAATCACTCTGCCGCCCCCAGCTTCCGCCGATGGCCCAGGCGCCGAACCCGATTTCCGATACGTTCCAATCTTGTTTGCCCAGTTTCCGATATTTCATCGTGTTGCTCCGTTTGCCGGCATTGCCAATTTACCGCCGGCGGTTCGCTTTGAAAGGAAAATTGTCTCAGGGTCTGGTGGAGGCCCGGGTTGACGGTTTACGCAAACTGTCCGCTTGACGCCGCAGTTTCGCCGCGAAGGCGGCATCGCCGCGTTGCTGCTCGCTTTGCGCCCATGCGTCCCAGCGGCTTGCATTGCCCGGATCCAAGGTCGTGCTTTTCCCAAACGCGGCATCCGCTTCGTACCATTTTTGGAGATGGCTGAGCGTGATCCCCAGCCGCTGAAAATTTTCCGCCGATGGCTCCAGCTTGACCGCCGCCTCCCGCCGCGCCAAAGCCTCCTCGAAACGGGTCAAGCTTTCCAGACAATCGGCATACTGGGCATAGACGACGGCCGGCGCGGCACTCAGCGTTGGCGCCAGCTTCGCATAATACGAAAGGCCGACGGCAGGCAGATGCACATGAGTCGCCTCCATTGCCGCGACCCAAAGCAGGGCCGGATCGTCGGGACGGTCGGCGAGCAGTTGCTCGGTCGCGTGGAAATTCTGCCTGGATTCAAACGGGTTTCCGAAAGTCGCCGCGTAATCGCCCGCCAGGCCATAAACTCCGCGCGGATCGATGGTGACGGCCCGTTGGAAGGCTATCTTGGCCGCCGCGGATTTATTTTGTGCGATGAGGCACGCGCCCAGGAAAAACGGGAATCGCGCATCGTCGGTAATTTGCTCGTAACCGCTGAACAGTACGGCCTGGGTTTTGGCCTGATCGCCCTTGCGCCAGGAATCGATCGCGGAGTTGTATAACTGGGTGGCGGCGCCGTTGAAGGGCCGCGGTAGTACGGGCTGGCTCAGGCGGGCTTGCCGGGCGGCGAGGTCGCTACGCGCTTCCGTGGCGAACTTCGCTATCTCCAGTTCCGTCCGGGCGCCGGCCTCGTCGCCTCGATCGCGTTTGCTCCACGCCCAGTTCCTCCAAATCAACGTGTCCAGCGGGTTGAGCGACGTTGCCCGCTTGTAGGCCGCGTCCGCTTCGTTCCATCGTTTCAGACGAGTCAGTGTGTTCGCCAGGCCCTGGTACGTCCAGCTTGCCGGGTGAAGCTTCACCGCCAGTTCCCGGTGCGGCATCGCTTCCTGCCAACGGCCAAGCTCCTCAAGAATGTTCGCATAGGTCTGATGAACGATCGCCGGGCCGGGATCCATCATGGTCAGCAGCGTCGCGAACCTCTGCGCTCCCACTTCATTTCTTTTCTGCGCCCGGCACTGCACGGCCACCATCCATAGCAACAGCGGCTGCCGGGGATTGGCTTGCGATAACTGGTCAAGCGCTTGGAATTGCCGTTCCCGGTCGCCCAAACCCATGTCCATGCTGATGATCAGGTGTGCCGCCTGCGCCCAGATTCCATTGCCGTCCAGGTCCGCGGCCTTCTGAAACAAAGGCGCCGCTCGAGCGGTATTAAAGTAAGCTCGGTCGCAAGCCGCCGAAAAAAAGACAAGCCGGGCGTCATTCGGGAAGACCTGCTCGGCTTTTGTGAGGGCCTCTTCGACGCTCTTCTCGTCGCCGCCGCTGCTTAGAATGTGGAAGGCATCGTCATAGACCTCCGCGGCGGTCAAAGCCGGCAATGTGCTGGACTCATCCGCCACCGCCGTTACGGTGCTCAGGACAATCGATGTGCAAATCAGCAATAGTCCGTAGCCGCCCAAAGTCCGTTTCATAACCCTCGCTCGCCCGTTCTCTGGTCCGGAATGTTCTGTTTGACCTTCCGCTCAGCACCATGAAAAGCCGCCGTCGTGATGATAACTCTTTCCCGCGTTCCGCCAAAGGGTGGGCAAGTGCGTCCAGGGCAGGGCCATCGCATTTGGCGTGAGTTGGTTGTCACCGGGTCGGCCAATGCAACGCTCAACACTCAACACTCAACGCTCAACTTTGAAGGAGTGCCCAGAAAACCCGGAATTCGCCGTCTTTTTACTTCAACGTTGAGCGTTGAGTGTTGAGCGTTGCATTACTCCCAATTGCCCGCGCCGGGGCCACAAGCGATTGCCCTGGCGTCCGGGGCAAGTGCGTCCTCCCGCCTGCTTTACCGTTCACAGCCGCCAGACGTACGAAAGCTCGCCCCTGGCCAGCACGGCGGCGGCGCGGCCGACGTCCTGCGGCGTGCCCCAGCGTTTTTCAATCGTCAAGCCCTCGGCGATCAGGCGGTCGTACTTCTCCTTCACACCCGCGGTCATGTCGGTTGAGATGATCCCCGGCCGAATCTCGAAACGTCGATGCCGAGCACAAGAAGGGGGACACTGCACCTTATTTGAATAAGGTCGGATGTCCCCCTTCTTTCGCCAGTGCTTCGCCCTCAGTAGCGCCGGCCGTCATTTCTTCGGTGGCGGTGCTGGGGGCAGGGGCACCATTACCTGATTGGTTGGCGTCGGCGGCGGCGGATTCATACTTTCCGTAGCTGGTGCGCTTGGTTGCGGCCGCGGTGCGGGTGACGTAGGTAGGGGATTGGGGGCTTTGGAACCCATGGCAAGCTCCTTTCAAAACCTCATTTGCTCTTCTTCGGCGGCGGTGCTGGCGGAAGTGGAACGGGCGCACTATTCTCGGCCGTTGTGGGCGCTGGACCATTCGCACCACCTGTAATGCCGCCGATGTCGGATGGAACGGCTTGAATTCCGCGATGATTTGCCAAGTCAACTTCTGGCGGCGGCGGGTTCCTGGACATTGAGGACCCGGTCCCCTTTTGTGACCTGTCCATTCTCAGTGCCCGCGGCGGTTGGTTGTTCTGTGTGTCGCTCATTTGCGACCTCCTTTGTCTTGTGCATGTCCGCTAATGGCTGCTGTGCCTGTTTTATACCGTCCAATGTTTTTCCCTCAAGTTCTTCAGGTTGGAAAACGAATTCAACCATCTCCACATCACGTGCCGCGACCATTGTTCGCATGATCTGAGTCATCGGGACTCGATTTCCAAAGTCATCCAACCATTGCGGATTCTGAATGATAAAGTGTCCGCGATCAGACTGGTCCGGCCATTCATCCGCCCACCCCGTAAGGCGACGGTCACCCTTCAAATGCAAGATCACTTCGCGCTGAAAGCGGTGAAAGCCGCTGTACCATTCGGAGGGGTAAGAAGTGCGCTTCGTGACTTTCAGTTTGCGCAGAGGCCAATGAGCCAAGTCCCAATTTGCAGAAACAGCGAACACTATTCCTAGTGCGACGGCCAGGAGCACCGACACGACGACGTCTTTCTCGTCGTCCCATAGGCCGAAGGGGTGCCACGGATGCCAAATTATCCACCAGAGTTTGCGCACGCCGAAGCTTAGAGCTTTAATTATTACAGTGAAGATCAGCGCCTGAATCACCCGGTCGAATGGCTCGCGCCTCGGATGCGCGGTGAGGCCGAAAAAGACCCAAGCCGCCAGAAATCCCGGTAGCAAGAAATATAGCAGCGTGATAGTGTCTTTTGCCAAATACTCCATCACTCGGCTCGATGGGCGTTAGGGTATCATTAGGGCTTGCGGATGTCAATCCACTGGCGAAGTCACCGCTCATGCGAAAATCAATGGGGTCGAACCAACGGGAAGGGGAGTCATTGATCGGCCGACCTGATAGTCGTGCGGAATAAGGGGGACATCCCACCTTATCTCGATAAGGTGGGATGTCCCCCTTATCCCCCTTCCCCCTTATCCCCCTTATTCCGAACGCCAATAGTGTTAGCGTCGGCCAATATTCACCATCCTTTTTGTTTGAACCACCGGATCACTTCCTCACAGCCGCCAGACGGTCATCCCGCCGTCGATGTGCAGCACCTGTCCGGTCGCGTACGAAAGCTCGCCCCTGGCCAGCACGGCGGCGGCGCGGCCGACGTCCTGCGGCGTGCCCCAGCGTTTTTCGATCGTCAAGCCCTCGGCGATCAGGCGGTCGTACTTCTCCTTCACGCCCGCGGTCATGTCGGTTGAGATGATCCCCGGCCGAATCTCGTAAACGTCGATGCCGAACTCGGCCAGTCTGGCGGCCCACAATTGGCTGGCCATGGCAATCCCCGCTTTGGAGATGCAATAATCCCCGCGATTGACGGAGGCCACGGTCGCGCTGACGGATGAGAGGTTGATGATGCAGCCGCGCCAGCCCTGCTCGCCCTGTTGCCGCTGGCGGACCATCCATCGGGCCACCGCCTGGGTGAGAAAATAGGGGCCTTTGAGGTTGATGGAAATCAACCGATCGAAGCTTTCTTCGGTGGCCTCGAGCAAATCCGCCCGGACGCGGGGCGCGACGCCGGCATTGTTCACCAGCACGTCCAGGCGTCCCAAGCTCTGCTCGATCTGCTGAAGCATTGCGGCGCGGGCGGCCGGGTCGGACACGTCGGCCCGGACATACATCACCCGGGCGCCCGCGGATTGCACGGCGGCGATCGCCTGGGCGACGGCGGCAGGCTCGTGCAGATCGTCGATCGCCACGTCAAATCCGCTCTGTGCCAACGCGGTGGCGATTCCCAGGCCGATTCCCCGGCTTCCGCCCGTCACCAGCGCGACTTTTTTTTCGTTTGCCATCTCGTCAAGTTCCCGAATCAAAGAAAGTCAGATAAGGTTTTTTGCCGTCGGCCAGGCGTTGCAGATAGACTGCCAACTCCGCGGCGTGATAATCGCCCCAGAGGCTCGATTCGCCGCAGGGGATTTTGCGGCCGGGGGGGATGTAATCCCAACCGTTGGGGCGATGGTACACCGAATGCAGCAAAAGCCCCTGGTGCTCGTCGGACCTCGCCAGATAACCGTCGCCCAAAAGCGTTCTGGCGACGGCCAGCCCGGCGGAAAGATAGCGCGTTCCATCCTTGCCGAGATATTTGCCCAGTCGGAGCAATCCCTGCGCCGCGATCGCCGCGGCGCTGGAATCCACCGGCTCATGTTCGTTGAACGGATCGGCATCGCGCCCTTGCCAATCACCCAGGCGATGCAGGTTCGGCGCGCCGGTGTCCCAATACGGGATTCCGTCGGCCGCGCTGGCGCGATCGATATAAAAGTCCGCCGTGGCCGTCGCGGCCTGCTCGAAGGTTTTCACCAACTCCCGCGGCGCCCCGGTGGAATCCAGGGCGCGGGAAAACTCCAATTCTTCGGCGAATCCCAAAATGGCCCAGGCCAACCCGCGCGTCCAGGTACTGAACGGCGAATATCCCTGCTGCGAATTCGGGCAGCGGAATCGTCCGTCGTTGCGATTGAAGATCGCCTCATGCGCGGTGCGCCCGCGAAGCGCCGGCGTGTCGTAAGCGTCCCGGCCCGTTCCATAATAAACGTTGTACGCGGCGGTCTTGCGCCCGTGCGCCGCCACCCGCCCCAGCAGCGATATCTTCGCATCGTTTTCCCCCATCAGCACGTGCCCCAACTGGTGCGCCAGCCCCAGAATCCGCAGGCTTCGCATCGTGTCGATGAACAGCGAATGCGGTCCATTACCGCGCCGCTGATTTTGATCGCCAACTCGTAGAACGACAGTTCCCAGTCGTTTGCCGCGATTCGGCCTTCGCGCATCAGCCGGCGAAGATTGCCGTAGGTGGAAAGATTGTTGAATCCATGATCGTGAACTCCGGTGTGCGAAACGTGGGGGGCCATGAACCGGAGCGTTTTTCCGCGTCCCAGTTCCAGCAGATTGCGCTGGTCGGTTCCATCGAACGCCAGGATTGCCAGCCCATACTGAAACCCCTGCGTCCATTCGGTCCAGCCGCGCGAGGTATATTTGCCCGCGGCGGTGAAGACCGGCGTGCCGTGCGACGGGTCCCACTGGCGATCCAACAAAAGTGCCTTTTTCCCGGCCAATTCCAGCGCGCGGGCCGCCGGCTCGGCCAAATCCGCGGGGGTCAATTTCGCGTCGATTTTCAAACGTGCTCCAGGTAAGCCGATTTGATCCGTTTCAGCAGTTCAATTTGATTCATCGTCCACAATTCGCTGGAAAAGATTTCCACTTCGATCATACCGGTGAACCCGGCGCGTTCAACCCAGGCGCGAATCTGCCGCAGGGGAACGCATCCCTCGCCCATCAGGCCGCGGTCGAGCAGCAGGTCCCGCGTGGGGATGCGCCAATCGCAGACGTGAAAAGAGAAGATCGCCCCCAGCCGGCCGGAGCGGGCGATTTCGTTCTCCAGGCGGTCGTCCCACCAGACGTGATACACGTCAATCGTCACCCCGACCTGCGGGGACCGGAGGTCTTCCACGACGTCATTGGCCTGTCCCAGCGTGTTGATCGCGCTGCGATCGCCCGCGTACATCGGGTGCAGCGGCTCGATCCCCAGCTTCACGCCTGCGCCGGCCGCGTGCGGGATCACCGCCGCGATCCCGTCCGCGATCTGCTTTCGCGCTTCGGCCAACGGGATTCCCGGCACGGCTCCGCAGACCAAGACCACCAGCGGCGCGCCGATGGCGGCCGCCTCGTCGATGGCGCGGCGATTGTCGTCCAGCGCCTTTTGCCGATCCGATTGGCTCTTTCCGGGAAAGAATCCACCCCTGCACAGGCTCACGACCTTCAGCCCCGACGCGGCCAGGAGTTGGGCGGATTCCTTGACGCCAGTCGGCTCCAGCGCCTCGCGCCATACGGTAATCCCCGCCGCCCCGGCAGTGTGATACGCCGCCACCGCCGCCGCCAACGCCAGCGGTTTGGTCGTCATCGTATGAATGCACAGGCGTGAAAGGGGGGCGGCGCTCATGGCGTTTTGCGCGATTTATTTCCTAAAGACCACTAACAAAAAAGGACTGGCACAGAGACCACAGAGGAATATCTTTTTAGATTAAAAAATGCATTTTCTCTGTGTCCTCTGTGTCCTCTGTGCCCTCTGTGGTTCATCTTGTTAGACACTCTAAGTCAATACGGGCACGTCCATCCATCGGCGCTGTTTCCACGATTCGATCCCCAGCTCCGCCAGTTGCACGCCCTTGGCCGCTTCCCGCAGCGTCCATTTGAATTCCTCGCCCACGACAACGTGCCGCAGGAACAACTCCCATTGTGCCTTGAACGCGTTGTCATAATGCGGAGTGCTCGGCACGCTCGGCCAGCCGGCGAAGAAATCAATCGGGCTGTCGATGTCGGGATTCCATACGGCTTTGGGAGTCAGGGAGGCGGGCTGGACGCGGCAATCGCGCAGCCCCGCGACAGCCGACCCGTCGGACCCGTCCACCTGCAACGTCAGCAGATCGTCCCGCCGCACGCGGACGCACCAGGAGGAATTGAAATGGCAGACGATTTCGCGATCGGTGACCATGGTTGCGTAGGCGCTGTCGTCGGCAGTGCATTTGTATCGTCGCCCTTCCTCATCGACGCGGTGGCCGATATGGGTTGCGCCCAGGCACGAAACGCTGACGACGTTGCCAAAAAGGTTGTCCACCAGATACCGCCAGTGGCAGAGCATGTCCACGATGATTCCACCCCCGTCTTCGGCGCGGTAATTCCAGCTTGGGCGTTGGGCCGGCTGATCCTCGCCGGTGAAGACCCAATATCCGAACTCTCCGCGCACCGACAAGATTTTGCCGAAGAACCCGGTGTCGATCAGATGTTTGAGCTTGCGAATTCCCGGAAGCCACAGCTTGTCCTGGACCACGCCGTTCTTCACGCCCGCCTTTTCGGCCTTCCTTACTAGCTCCATTGCCTGCTCAGAGGTGGCGGCAACCGGCTTCTCGCAATAGACGTGTTTCCCCGCGGCCAGGGCTTTGCTCACGGCCTGGAAGCGCAACGGCGTGGTTTGCGCGTCGAAGTAAACCGGGTAGTTCGGATCGCTGAGGACCGCGTTGAAATCCGTCGAATAGGCGATGGCGCCGTGACGGTCGGAAAGTTGCCGCAGCTTCTCGGCGTTTCGACCGACGAGCATCGGCTCAGGCATGATGACCGTGCCGTCATCGAGCTTCACTCCCCCTTGTTTGCGGATCGCCATGATGGAGCGTTCCAGGTGCTGGTTAGTGCCCATGCGGCCCGTGACGCCGTTCAGGATGATGCCGACGCGGTGAGTTTCCACGCTCGCTCCTTGGTCGTCTTCCACCGAATTCACTGTGCGGCAATAGGATATATGGCACTTTCGCGGATTGCCATGGATTTCACAGCCTGACGGGGCATCAGCCGTCAATCGCGGCAGGGAAACAGGCATTCGACCGCGCTTGCTTACAGTTTAGGCAACTGTGAATGTCTTAACCGGCAGTCAAATATCCGGATTTGCCCCGAAATTGCCTCGAAGGGAAAAAACGGCGGGCTCATCGCGGATGGCACTGGATTTGCCCTGGATTTGCCATTGGTGAGCCTGTGCATTTGGCAGAGGCATTGCCGCGCTTTTACCGCCTCGTAGGAAGGAGACACTCAATGAATTGGAAAGGTTTGGCTGGTGCGGCCGCGATGGCCGTGCTGGTCTGTGGCTCGGCTGCGCTGGCATCGGACGAAGATCAAAGTCTCGGTAGCCCGCAGATGGTCAGTCCGGTCCTGATGGATGACACGACTGCCCCCACGACGACGACGGCTCCGGCAACCACATCGGCGCCTTCGGAAACCACCCTTACGCCGGTCATGTACCTGCTCGATCCGACGCCGGTTGGCCAATGGCTGGAAGCAAATAAATTCAGCATCACCGGCTTCGTGGAAGGCGGATATTTCTACGACACCAATAATCCGCGCCTGGGCACCGGCCCCAGCGGCGATTCCCCGACGCTCGTTGCGTTTCCCGGGGCCTACAGCAATCGCGTTCTGCTCGACCAGGTGGACCTGTCGATTTCCAAGACTATCGATACCACCAAGAAATGGGACTGGGGTTTCTTGTTTGAAAACGGCTACGGAACGGACGATTCCTACACGCACTCCCACGGGATGCTGGACAATCGCCCACCCGACGATCCCCAAAACCAATACGACATTCTTCAGGCGAATCTGGCGCTGTTGGTGCCGCTGGGCAATGGCTTGACTATTACCGCCGGAAAGTTCGTCGCACTCCTCGGGCAGGAAGTCATCAATCCCACCGGCAACGTCTTCTACTCTCATAGTTATGCCTTCGATTACGGCGTCCCCTTCACCAACACGGGACTCATGGGCACCTACACCTTCCCCAAGCTGCTCAATGGCAATGACTGGACCTTCGAGGCTGGGATCACCAACGGCTGGGGCCAGAGCCTCCGGGACAACAACGACGCGATCGACTTCCTTGGCGAAGCCAAGGGAAGCCTCACCAGCAGTCTGGCGATGGTGCTGAACCTCGAGGAAGGCCCCGAGGACACGGGCGACAACAGCGATTACCGCACAACCATCGAGGCGATTCCCACCTGGACCGTTTCCGATCAGTTGACGGTGGTGGGCGATTTCCTCTACAGCGACGATCCTCACGGCGCATCCACCACGACCGGCGCTTCCGCGCAGTGGTACGCCGTGGTCGCCTACGCCGATTACAAGATCAACTCGATGTTCACCGTGAATTTCCGGGCCGAGTGGTACCGCGATCAGGGCGGCGCCACGGTGACGACCGGGACCTCGGCCAATTATTACGAGGGCACTCTTGGCGTGCAGATCCATCCGCTTCCCAACGACAATATATTTCAATACTTGCAAATTCGGCCCGAGATTCGCGTGGACGATTCGGACCGGCGAGTCTTCGATGCCAACAGCAACGGCGGGAACGGCGCCTACAACGAACTCACCGCCGCCCTCGACGTGATCATGCAATTCTAACGCACCGTAAAAATGGGCGTGACCCATTGGACATCGAAGCCCTGGATGTACATCCGGGGCTTTTATTTCAATTGACAGACGCGGTGTTTTGTCCACAATCTACCTGACGGTTATCTTCCATTGGCTTGTATAGAGGAGGTCGTTCATGTTCCGTTCCATCAATTCGCTTGCTCTGGGTTTGGCTTTGTTTGCCCTGGCGGCGCTGGCCAGTCACGCGGTGAAGGCCGATGATTCGCCCACTTCACAGCCCAGCGCGTCCAACGGCAGCATCACGGTTACGGTTTTGGATTCCGACGGCAAACCCATCGTCAAAGCCAGCCTGAAGCTCTATGCCAAGAAGAAAAAGTCCGAGAGCCAGGATGCCGGCGGCACTCCGAGCAAGCCCACGGCGCTGGCCACCGGCAAGACCGATGACGATGGCAAGTACACGTTTTCGGGACTGGCCAGCGGCGAATACAAGATCAACGCATCCTACAAAAAGACCCACAGCAAAGGATCGGCGACCGTGAGCGTCACCGATGACGCGGCCAATCCGACCATCACGATCAACCTGGCCACCGCTGACAGCGGCGACGCTACCACGGCGCCCTCCGCGCAAGCTCAATAGCCCGGCGCATCAACCGGCGTTCATCGCTTCCGCCACGAACGGATTGTTCTCTGCTTCCTCCGCCAAACGGCTTGGCGGCCCGTGGCCGGGCAGCAGTTGCGTGGCCGGCCCCAACGCCATCACCTTGCGGATCGACGCCTGCAAATCGCGGTAATTCGAATCCGGCAGGTCCGTCCGTCCCACCGAACCCATGATGATCAAATCCCCGCCGACGAGGACGTTCTGCTCGGCCAAATAATACATGACGTGTCCCGGCGAATGCCCCGGCGTGTGCAGGACCCTGACCGACAAGTTGCCGATTTTCAGCTCCTGCCCGTCCTCGACGTATTCATCCGCCTTGCGCATCGGAATCTCGAAGGGCAGAGCGAACATTTTGCTGACCGGCATGAGCAGCTTGGGTTCGTCGAGGCGATGGATCAAAACTTTCGCCTTGGGAAATTTCGCGGTGACGACCGCGTGATCGGCGACGTGATCGAAATGCCCGTGCGTGAGCCACAGGCCGATGACGTCCCATCCGCGCCGCGCCGCTTGCTCCAGCACCTCGGCCGTGGTGTCGTTGGGCGCGTCGAACAGAACGGCCTTTCCCGCGGTTTCATCGGCGATCAGATAGCAATTCGTTTCGGCGATCCCGCCGCAATTGGTCAAAATTTCCATTAGAACTCCAATCCGATTTGCCGGCGCATCTCGTCCAGGACTCGCATGTTTCCGATGGAATCCTGGCGGCTGATCCGCGGCGGCTGGCCGTCGAGCGCGGCCGCCGCAAAGTCGTCGGCCTCGATGCCGTACATATTTCCCGGCGCGTCGATGGTATGGACCTGGCGCGGCGGGGGGGAGGTCGATTGCGGTTTGTCCATTCGCGGCTCATTGCCTCGCGTGACGATGAAAGTCGAACCCGGCAGCGGCTTCCACGGCACGGGGATCTCGATGAACCCCTCCGTCCCGCAGAGATAGGCGGCGTTATCCGCGTGCGCGCAGATGCCGCAGGTGAAGCTGGAGATGGTGCCATTGGGAAACAGCAGCGTTGCCGCCGCCAGTTCGTCGACGCCGGCGTCGTGGAATTTGGCGACGGCATGAACGGCGGCAGGCTCGGCGCCGGCGAAGAGGCGGGCAAAGTTGATGCAATAGCATCCGATGTCCATCAGCCCGCCGCCTCCCAATTCGCGCACGAACCGCACGTTGCCTTCGGTTTTGCGCGTGCGAAAGCAAAAGCTGCTGCGGATGAGGCGAAGCTCCCCGATCGCCCCGGATTGAACCGCCTGGATCACCGCCAGCGTTTGCGGATGAGAACGATACATGAACGCTTCGGCCAGCACGCGGCCGGATTTCTGCGCCGCGTCGAACATCCGCACCGCCTCGGCGGCGTTCATGGCCAGCGGTTTTTCGCACAGCACGTGTTTCCCGGCCTCCAGCGCCCGAATCGTCCAATCGGCATGCAGCGAATTCGGCAACGAGTTGTAAACCGCGTCGATTTCCGCATCGGCGATCAGGGCCTCATATCCACCCAGGGCGCGCCCAAGATCATGCGTCTTGGCGAATGCCCGAGCGGTTTGCGGGTTGCGTGACCCGACCGCCGCCGCCAAGCCGCGCTGGCTGGTCTTTAGCCCCGCCGTGAACTGCCCGGCGATGTTTCCCGTTCCCAGGATTCCCCAGCGAAGTTTGCCTGACATGACAGAACAATACGCCCACGCACCCGATTGCGCCAAGTACGCTTCCCCCGTGTAGCCGGCGAGCTTGCTCGCCGTATTCTCTTCCGACTCACCCCCCCCCAACCCACACCCGCTTTAACTTGACGCAGACCGGGATACACGACCACAATATCGCCAGTGTTCCGCTACCCGGCCATCTTCCTGCTCAATCTCTTCCTGGTGATCGGGCCGAACTTTTTCGATCGCCTGCACCAAGCCGAGGCCAATCGGGCGTTGGCGCATCTTCCGGCGCCGAAGCTCGCATCCAATTCTCCTCTGAAGCGGCTGCCGGTTCGTCCGCCCGTTCACGATCCGTCCACCTGCGCGATCTGCATTGCGCTTCATGCGCCGATGGCGACGCAGGTTTGGTCCGCGCCGTCGCTCGGCCCGGTCGCGCGGATTGGATATGTTTGCGACGACTCTCGCCTTGCATTTGTCCCCCATCGCATCTCCGCCGACCAATGCCGCGGTCCCCCCGCGGCCTGATGTCTCCCGATCTGAATTTCCGTCAAATTTGTTCAGCCGCCGCCGCGCGTCCGTCTTTGGCGCCGGCCAGCGGCCTTTTGTAGGAGCTTGGCATGGGATTGCTTATTCACAAGCTGAAAAAAACCTTCGTCGCGCCGGACGGCAGCAGCGTGCCGGTGATCGACCTTCCCGAAGTCTACATCGCCGACGGCGAGCAAGTTGCCCTCATCGGCACCAGCGGTTCGGGAAAGACCACCCTGCTGCACATGATCGCCGGCATTTTGGCCCCCGACAGCGGCAACGTGGTCTTCGGCTACGATCCGCAAAAGCCCGATTCCAATGAGCCGGTCGATCTGACCAGTTTGTCCGAAGCCGAGCGGGACGTATTCCGCGGCCGGAACATCGGGTACATCTTCCAGACCCATCATCTTCTCCCGGGATTCACCGCACTGGAGAACGTCCTCTTGGGCATGAGCTTCACCGGCCGCGCCCACGATCGCCGATGGGCGCAGCATCTTCTGGCCGAAGTCGGCCTGAGCGATCGCCTGAATTATAAGCCACAGAAGCTGTCGGTCGGCCAGCAGCAGCGCGTCGCGGTTGCGCGGGCGCTGGCGAATCGCCCGAAACTGGTGCTGGCCGACGAGCCGACCGGCGCCCTCGACGCCAACAACGCGCAGCAGGTCCTCGAACTGATCCGCAAGCTCTGCACCGAAGTCGGCTCATCGCTGTTGCTCGTAAGTCACGACCTCAACATCGCGCGCCAACTTCCCCGCGTTCTCACGTTAACGGAAATCAATCAAACAAACGCCCACGGCGCCGCCGTGGGTGCTGCGAGGTAACCCCCATGAATTATTTCCAACTCGTCCTCAAACAAAGGCGCCAACGCGCGTTATCCACCTGGCTGACGATGCTCTCCGTCACATTGGGCGTCGGCCTGGCCGTCGCCATCATGATTCTTGGCCGAGAGAGCCAATCGCTTTTCGGCCAAAATGATTACGGCTTCGACGCCATCATCGGGAAAAAAGGCTCCAAGCTGCAACTGGTGCTCAACACCATCTATCACCTGGACGTCAGCCCCGGCAACATTCCTTACGACCAATACACCCGGCTCCAGAAGCCGCCGGCTGGAATCCCCGTACCGCCGGACAATTATTATAAGTACGTGAAGATCGCCGAACCCACCGTTGTCGGCGATACGCTGAACGGCCAATACCGCATCGTCGGCGTCCAAACCAGCTTTTTCGGGTTCGACGCACATGGCAATCCCCTGCCTCCGGATGACGTGATGGACTATCGTCCCGGCAAGAAACTCGAGATTGCCGACGGCCATGTCTTCGCCTTCAACAAATTCGAGGCGGTCGTCGGCAGCGACATCCCGCGCTTGACCGGCAAAACAATCGGTTCCACCTTCCAGGCGACGCACGGAACCCCGATCCCCGGCGAGCCGCCGGACATTCACATGCAGGTCTGGAAAGTCGTCGGCGTTCTCGCCCCCACGCATACCGCCATCGATCGCGTTGTCTACATTCCGCTGCGCAGCTTTTACACCATCGCCGAGCACGGCGCCGGACTGATTGCCCAGGCCGCGCTGCGCAGCGGCAACGCGCCCGATACCTTCGATCCCGACAGCGATTCGGATCAGCCTCATCCCGTCGATGCCAACGGCATCCAGCATTTCAGCAATTACGACCTCGACACCAAAGACGGGACGATCAAGCTCAAGCTTCCGCCGGAAATCTGGGCCATCTCCGCAATCCTGGTTCAATCCCGCGGCGGAGATACCGAACAGTCCCTGGAATACGATCTGAACAACGGCACCGACGTCATGGCCTGCAACCCCGCTTCGATCATGCGCGAGTTCTTCGATACCTTCCTCAAACCCACGCGATGGCTGTTGCTGCTGATCTGCTCCCTCGTCACGGTCGTCGCCGCCGTCGGCATCCTCGTCAGCATCTACAACTCGGTTTCAGCCCGGTTGAAGGAAATCGCCATCATCCGCGCTTTGGGCGCAACGCGGACAACCGTCCTGACGTTGATCTGCATCGAGGCCGGCCTGGTCGCGCTCTTCGGATCGATCCTGGGCCTCTTGGCCGGCCACGCCGTCAACGCGCTCGGGGCGTGGTACATGTCCCGAAACTACGGCGAAGCCCTCGGCTACGATTACGTCGAATACTTTTTCGAGGCCGGTTACATCCTCGCCGTCCTGGTGCTGGCGGTCTTCGCCGGGCTGGTGCCGGCCATGAAGGCCTACCGCTCTCCCGTCGCGACCAATCTGGTGGCCACATGATCCGTTCCTGGCGAACATACGCATTGATCGCCACCGTCCTGTTCCTGTTTGGGTATCCGATTTACATCTACACGGATACCCTGATTACCGGCGGGATTACCCAACGCGGCGATCTTCTCGTCGTCGATCTCAAAGCCCTGAGCAGCTTCGAGATGGACCAGGACACCGGAACCACGCAGGACATCCCGCTTCGCTATCGCCAGCTCGACGGCAAGCGGGTCCTGCTGGTCGGCCAGATGTGGGACCCGTACGTCGCCGACGGAAAAATCCGCATCTTCACGCTCGTCTATTCCATTTCCAACTGCTGTTTCAACGGCCCCCCGAAGATCCAGCATTTCATTCAGGCCACGGTCCCGATCGGGAAGGCCGTGGAATATTCCCCCGATTTCGTCGACGTCGTCGGCACCCTGCATGTCGGAGTCGAATCCGCCGAGGGACACGTGCAGAGCGTGTATCGCGTGGATGTGGAGAAAGTGACGAGGGATTGACGGTGGCATGGGCGTCCCGCCCGTGATCTTTCTCCATGGACATGGAACGTGTAATAGGAATCAAACTTCTCTGCCGAAATCCCGCCGCCACCTGCCTCTTTTCCCCCTCCCCATGTACTCAGGGGGAGGGCAGGGGTGAGGGTTCTTGCTTGTATTCCGCAGGATATCAGCACCGCAGAACCAACCGGTTCGCGGGATCGATCCGGATTATTCGCCGCGGAGCACGCCGAGCACGCGGAGAAATACATTTTGCCACAGATGGAAAGGCAGATGAACACGGATGTAGCCATTCATTGTTATCTAGCTGCGCCTCCGTTTCCCGTCCGTGCCAGCTTCATGCCCCTGGCCCGCATCAAGGCACCCATTGTTTTTGATGGCTTTTTTCTCTTCGTTCAAGTATCGATCATACCGTTTGTCTACACAACGGACAACCAAGGTGGTAGGCTTAACCGATGGCCACCACCATGCCATCGGACTTGGAAAGTTGGATTTCGGTAGCAGGGAGTTGTGCAACATTGATCGCTACTGTTGTTGGCACTTCCCTTGCGATTGTGGGTTTTATCACTTGGCGGCGAGAGCATGTAGCAAAGCGGAGGGCCGAGTTAGCCGAAGAAACGCTCGCTCGAATCTACGAAGCGAAGGAAGCCATCGAATACATACGCGCGTACTATTGCTTGCCGCATGAACTTTCAGCGCGTAAGGCGGAAGGTG
>JBEKIV010000139.1:0-10572 GCA_050011595.1 Tepidisphaeraceae bacterium | reverse complement strand
TTTCGCCGGCACGATTCGTGCCGCGCGCAGCAGTCTTGCCGTGGTCGTCATCGGCAAACCCACGATATTCGTCGAGCATCCCGCGATGCGGGTCACGAACGGGTCGGGGTCCTGTATGCCATAGGCTCCCGCTTTGCCTTGCCACTGGTTCGTCGCGATATATGCTTCGATGTCTGCGGAACTCAGCGGCCGCATTTCCACTGTCGAGGCCACCGATTCAGACACTACCAGGGCATTGCGGCGGGAAATGACTGCCACCCCCGTGATGACGCGGTGCGTCGTTCCCGAAAGCAGCGACAGAATCCGCCGGGCGTCGTTCGCGTCCAGCGGCTTGCCCAGAATTTCAGCCTCCTTTACGACGAGGGTGTCGGCGGCCAATACCACGTCGTCGGGGAAGCTTTCCGCGACGATCTGCGCCTTGACGGAGGCCAGATGCGCCGCCAGATTCTCCGGCGAAAGGTTTACTTTCGATTGTCGGGCGATGGCGGCCTCGTCCAGATCGGCCGGAAAGGTCAGGAATTCATATCCCGCCGCGCGCAGCAACTCCTGTCGCCGCGGCGAAGCGCTGGCGAGAATCAAACGCCCCATTGTCCGCGGATTGTTTTGGGGAATTGGCTATTCCTCAGTGAATGGCCCGGACCGCGACGTCGCCCGCCATGGGGGCTCGGCTCTTGGGGTCGGGCTTCTCGTACTTCACCGTCAGCGAGTTGGCGTTGACCGCTTCCACCGTACCCAGGACCAGAACCTTGCCGTTGGAGTCCATGAAGGTGACGACGTCGCCGGGCGTAAAATCCGCCACCGGGACGCTTCCCACGGCCGCGAGGTTAGAGCCTGGCAACACCGTCGTCACCACGCCCACGCGGGCCTCCGGGTCGGCCTTGCGGTACGATTCCCGCAGATGTGCCAACTGCGCCGGCGTCACCGGCGGGGCGATTGGCTCGGAAGCCGGCTGGCAAGCGCTCAGGCCCAATATCACGGCAAGCAGGGCGGCAATCATCGTGCATCGCATGCGAATCTCCTTCTTTCCTTTGCATATTAACCGCTTGGGCGAAACATTTGAATCGCCTCAACCACGCGCCGCAATACCTCCCCCCAATCGCCCCGCGTCGTTTGACGGAACAGGCGCATCGTCGGATACCACGGGCTGTCCGGCCGATCCAGCATCCACCGCCAATCCGGGATGCGCGGAAGCAGCACCCAGACACGCTTTCCCATGGCCGCCGCGAGATGGGCGACCGACGTGTCCACGGTCACCACCAGCTCGAGGTGCTCCACCATCGCCGCACTGTCCGCGAAATCCCGCACGTCCTTCGTCCAATCGGTCAGATGCAAGCCGGAGGGTGGATGGGCGGCTTGGGCGGCGGCCTCGCCCATCTGCAAGCTGTAAAACGCGGCGTTTTCCACCGCCGCCAGCGGCGCGAATTGCTCGAGTTTCATGGAACGGTTTCGGTCCTTGGCGTGCTCGGGTCTGCCGGCCCATGCCAGTCCGACGCGCAGCCGATCGCCTGCCGCATCGAACCGCCCGGCCCATTGCCGCGCCAACTCCGGATCGGACTTCAGATACGGCGCCTCATGCGGGATCGTTTGCTCCGTGACGCCGAAAACGGCCGCTAGGCTCATCAGCGGACATTGCACGTCGAAATGCGGCAGGGGTTTGTCGTGCTCGGCGAGCTGCGAAACGCCCGGAAAATCCCTGAAAAGACGCAGAGTTTCCACCGGGGATTCCAGGATCACCCTTCCGCCCCGGCCGGCAACCCGCGGAATGAATCGCGCGAATTGGATCATGTCTCCGAATCCCTGTTCCGATTGAAGCAGGATCGTCTTTCCCCGCAAATCCCCGCCGTCCCACCGAGGCTGCGGGAGTTGCCGGTTGCCGACGATCTCCGGAACCCGCAGACGCCATTCATATTCCCGCCATCCCCGTTCAAAATCGCCCGTCACCAGATAAGCCAGCGCCAGATTCGCGTGGAGCTTCGCATCGTTGGGGTTGGAGGACAGGACCTTGCTCAACAGGCTGATGGCCTGGGAAAACTCTCCCTTGTTGAACAGCACGTTGCCCAGGCTGTTGTAGGCATCGGGCAATCCGGGATTCATCGCTATCGCGGTTTGAATTTCCGCGAAGGCCTCGTCCAGCCGGTCGATCGCGTTCAGCGCGGTGCCCATGTTGGCGTGGGGATCGGCGTAATCGGGTTTCAATTCGATCGCACGGCGGAATTGGGCGATCGCCGCCTCAAATTGCCGCGCCTTCGCCAGCGATACCCCGAAATTGTTCCGGATCACCGGATCGCTGCCGTTCAGCGCAATGGCACGCTCGAACGAGGCGATGGATTCCGGGATTTTTCCCAGCTCGCGGAGAAATTCACCCAGATTCCCGTGGAACTCCGCCACGTCCGGCCGAATTGCCAGGGCGCGGGAGATCAGAGCCACCGCTTTTTGCGGTTGACCGCTTTGCCCGTAGCAAACCCCGAGCAGTTGAAGGGCGTTGGCATGACTTGGCTGCCGGACCAGGACCTGGCGGTAAATCTTCTCCGCCTCGTCCAGCCGGCCGGCGCGATGGTGCGCCAACGCCTCGCGGATCGCCTGATCGGCCCGATCGTCAGAGAATCTTTGTTGCGGTTCCAAGGGACGTTGGACTATAACCGGGCGAGGTTTGAAATGTCTAAAGGAGACCGCCGCATGAGTTCGACTAAGAAGATGGAGAATAAGCCGGAGTTACGGGATTCGCGAGCAACCGCCGGGGCGCCGCAGGCCATCAACCGCCACGCGCGGGCCTGGATTGAACAATGTATCGAGATGTGCCAGCCGCGGGACGTCTATTGGTGTGACGGCTCGGCCGAGGAAAAGCGGGGGCTGCTGAGCCGCGGCGTCAGCGAAGGCGCCTTGATCGCGCTGGACGCGCGGAAATTGCCCGGCTGCTATTTACATCGGAGCAATCCCAACGACGTCGCCCGCAGCGAGCAGGCGACCTTCATCTGCACCCCCAGCCAGGACATGGCCGGGCCGACCAACAACTGGATGGAAACCCGCGCGGCGTACGCGAAGCTGAAGGGGCTTTTCAACGGCTGCATGAAAGGCCGCACTATGTACGTCGTGCCGTTCGTCATGGGGCCGATCGGCTCGCGGCTGGCAAAGGTCGGCATCGAATTGACCGACTCCGTCTATGTCGCCGTCAGCATGGGGACCATGACCCGCATGGGCGCCGTCGCTTGGAAACAGCTCGATGCCGGCGTTCCCGCCTCCGACCCCGACGCCGAGCCGGAATTCACCCGATGCCTACACAGCATCGGCGATTGCAGCCCCGAACGCCGCTACATCTGCCATTTCCCGCTCGACAACACCGTCTGGAGTTTCGGTTCGGGCTACGGCGGCAACGCGCTTCTGGGGAAAAAATGCCTGGCCCTGCGGATCGCCAGCTTCCTCGGCCAGCAGCAGGACTGGATGGCCGAGCACATGCTCCTCATGGGCGCCACCAGCCCCGAAGGCGAGAAAACCTACGTCGCCGCCGCCTTCCCCAGCGCCTGCGGCAAAACGAATTTCGCCATGCTCATTCCACCCAAAAAATACCGCGACGAGGGATGGAAGATCACCACCGTCGGCGACGACATCGTCTGGATGTGGGTGGACGAAACCGGCCGCCTCCGCGCTATCAACCCCGAGGCTGGATATTTCGGGGTCGTGCCCGGCACCAACGAACAAACCAATCCCAACGCCATGGCCGCCATGCGCCGCGATACGTTGTTCACCAACGTCGCCCTTCTGCCCGATGGCGATGTCTGGTGGGAAGGCAAAACGCCCCGGCCCCCGGCAAAATGCATCGACTGGACCGGCCAGGAATGGACCCCCGACTGCGGCCGCAAGGCCGCTCATCCCAACAGCCGATTCACCGCACCCATGGCCAACAATCCCGCCCTCGACCCGGCCGCCAACGATCCCGCCGGCGTCCCGGTCTCGGCAATTATCTTCGGCGGCCGACGCTCACGCGTCGTCCCCCTGGTCTTCCAGGCATTCAACTGGATGCACGGCGTGTATCTCGGCGCCACCCTCGGAAGCGAAACCACCGCCGCCGCCTCCGGACAGGTCGGCGTCGTCCGCCGCGATCCCATGGCCATGCTCCCCTTCATTGGCTACAACATCCGCGATTACCTCGTCCATTGGTTCCGCATGCGCAAAAAGATGACCGATTGCCCGCGAATCTTCCAGGTCAACTGGTTCCGCAAGGACGATCACGGCAATTACCTCTGGCCCGGATTCGGCGAAAACATGCGCGTCCTCAAATGGATCATCGACCGATCCCACGGCCGTGCCTACGCAAGGGAGACCCTCATCGGCTGGATGCCGCGCAGCAGCGACCTCGATATTGAAGGACTCGACATCCCGCTGAAGGAATTTGAGCAGCTTCAATCCATTTCCGTGGAGGACGTGAAGACCGAGTTGGTCAGCCAGGAGGAACTGTTCTTGAAGCTCGCCGGCGATTTGCCGAAGGAAATGATTTTCCAGCGCGAGCTGTTAATCAGCCGGCTGTAGGACAGAGCTGCGTGAAATTCTTCGACCAGTGGATATGAATCCCAATTCGCACTTGTCCGACCTTTCCGCGATTTTGTTGATCGTAGTTTTCGCGATTCTCGGCGGGTTGCTGCTTTATATCGGCCGCGGGCGGCGCGTGGGCGATGAGCCACATTGCCGCAAATGCAATTATCTTCTGCATGGACTTTCGAGCGAGCGATGCCCCGAATGCGGGTCGGTGCTTTTGCCGGCCGCGATTGTGTACGGCGAGCCGCGGCGACGCTGGAAGACGTTTCTGGCCGGCTGGCTCGTTCTGCTCCTACTCGGGATTCTCATCATCAGCGGCGGGGTGGATCAACTCCAAAATGTGGACTGGTATCACTACAAGCCGACCTATTTTGTGCTTCGGGATTTGAATTCGGGACGCTTGGTTGACCAGCAATGGGCCTGGACGGAGCTGATGCGGCGCGACGCGGACAAATCGCTCTGGGCAAAGACACGCGATGTGATGGCTCGCTTTGCGCTGGCGAGTCAGGCGAATGCTGCCCAGCCGTACAATTCGCTGGACATCGACACGATTAATTATCTTGGCCGCAGGTGTCTGGCGAAAGATTTGCCGGCGGACCAATTGACCAAGTTCTTCGAGCAGTCGATTCGGACGAAATTGGCGATCCGCAATACCGTTGTCTTCGGGGATCGCGTGCCCTACCTCACAATCCACGAAGGACTGGGACCGTCCCAAGGTAATTTCTGGACGAAGCAGAGTTCACGCGGCGTCGCCCTCGACGGCCGGATAGTTGGGGATGCAAGTGGCGGATATGGGACATATTCCGGCTTTGGGAGCGGATCTTTGGGTACTACCGCGAAATGTCCATCACCCGGTAAGTACGAGTTGAGCGTGACGGTGCGGATCGAGATCTTCAATGGTCCAATGAACCCGCCGGGCGCCGCCACGTTGGAATATCAATGCGACCGAACGATGACCGGCAACTTTGAAGTTGTGGCCACGAAGCCGGCGAATCTTATCCAGCCCGTGTTCGATCGCAAGCTGGCGGCGGCGATGAAGGCCGCGGTGACACCGCAAAATCTTCGTTACAGCCGTAAGGATCGCATGCTTGACGGCATGATCCAGTTCAACAATCCGCCCATGAGTCTCGCGTTCGAGGTCATTGCGCGTTATGGAGGAAAGGAGCACCGGCTCGGCGAAGTGACGTATCATTCTCCAGCCGGCGTCAGCGGCTATTCGACATCCGGATCTGTTGCGGACCCACCCCCGGCGACGGTTGACGTGATCCTGCGTCCCAGCGAACAGGCCGCGGACGATACGGTTGACATCTATTCCTATTGGAACCAGGAGATGGTGTTTCCAAATGTTCCCGTAGCTCGGCATTAGCGACGCCGGGTTTATCGCTTGGAGAACTGGAACCGTCGGCGGGCGCCGCGCTGGCCGTATTTCTTTCGTTCTTTCATCCGGCTGTCGCGGGTCAAAAATCGGGCGGTGCGAAGCGGCACTTCCAATGTGCTGTCATATTTGGCCAGGGCGCGTCCCAAGCCCATCACGATGGCCCCGGCCTGCCCAGTGTGGCCGCCGCCGTCGCAGTTGGCCCAGATGTCCATCTTGCCGCCGGTGTTGGTGACTTCCAGGGGGCCGAAGATGGATTTGCGGTCCTTTTCGGCGGTGAAATAGTCGTTGAGGGTGCGGCCGTTGATCTCGATTTTTCCGGAGCCGGGGGCGATGCGGACGCGGGCGACGGCGGACTTGCGGCGGCCGACGCCCCAGGTGTAAGTGGGCTTGACGCGCGGAGCGGCCGGCGCTTCGGCGGCCTTGGGGGCGGGTGGAGCCTTTTCGACGGGTGGAATCTTTTCCCCGGATGGAACCTTTTCGATTGTCTCGGTGGCTTGGGTATCTTCAGACATGGAGGTTCACTTTCGACTACGCCAACTTCAGTTGTTTGGGTTGCTGGGCGGCGTGCGGATGTTTGTCGCCGGTGTAAATCTTCACCTTGGTGAGGATGTTGCGGCCCATTTTGCTCTTGGGGAGCATCCGACGAACCGCCAATTGCAGCAGCTTCTGGGGATGTAGCCGTTGCATGGTCTTATATGAATATAAATGCCGGCCACCCGGATAGTGGGAATAGGTTTCGTATTGCAGCACCTCCGCTTTCTTGCCGGTGACCTTCACCTTCTCGGCAGTGAGGACAATGACGAAATCGCCGGTGTCCACGTGCGGAGCGTAGGTTGGCTTATTCTTTCCCTGAACGATAGTCGCGATCCGGGCCGCCAGGCGGCCCAGAACCTGGTCGGTCGCATCAACGACATACCAGTCGCTTTTGACTTCGCCGGTTTTCGGCATGTAGGTGCTCATGTGCGTCCCATTACCGATAAAAAACCTCCCGGCGCAAGATCGCCCGGAAGGGAGTGAGAAGTTTACTGAGCAGACCCCCGTTGTCAACAGCACGGGGCGCGGTGAACAGGGTCCTTGTTGCCCGAGATATGCAAGATTTTCTTCAAAACGCCCAATTTAACGCTGGAAGAAGAAGATCGCATTTGCTATACTTTGTGCTCAACAGGAGATCGACTGGCTTGCCATTCAAGGTAACGCAAGTTCAGCCGACTCCCAATCCTAACGCCGTGAAGTTAACGTTGGATCGGGTGATAACGGATCGCCCCGTGAGTTTCCTCAATGCCGCGTCCGGCAAAGAACATCCGATTGCATCGAAGTTGTTCGCGATCCCCGGCATCACCGGACTGCTGATTTTGGGAGATTTCATCACGGTGAGCAAACAGCCGGACGCACGCTGGCCGGAGATTACAAAACGAGTGGAGCAGGCTCTGGCATCGTTATGAAAACCGATTGAGAATTGCGGTGCTCGTCGGCCTGAGCGTTTTGCCAGGCGAACTTTGGGTCTCGGACAGACGTAGCACTAATGCGAAGAGTTTCTTCCCTCCTTGCCCCGTAGGTCTCACCCACGCCTACGGGGTTTTTTTATTGCTCACTGGGCCTCGATTCTGCGCAAATCCTGCGGAAGAATTTTGTCCTCGATTTCGCGCGGGACCTGGCCCGTGGGGAATATCAGGGCCAGGTGGGAGCCCTGGTATGTCACGACGATTCGGCCGGCGGGATCGCACCAAATTCGCCGGACGTCCTGAAAATCGGGGACGTGGTTGGTGAAGACCGATTCCAACACGAACGGCTGGGGATCGGCCAGGGTCAAACGCAGGCGGGCGATCCTTCCGACGGAATTGAATAGAAACAGATGTCCCTGGCGATCACCCGCGAGATAGGCAGGCCGATCGACGGAGCCGGCGGCCTGATCGGGCAACGGCCACACCCGGCGGAGCCCGGAGGGGGAGACGAAGGTGATGGTCAACCGGCCGTCGTAGTATCGGTTGCCATCGGCATCGACGAGCAGGGGCGGACCGCTCGCGGCGGGCGCGGAATGGATCGGGGCGGATACGGTCTGCAAAGGATCGCCCTGATCCATCGGTGCCCAATCGTGGTCGTCGATGATCCAGTGGGCGGTTCCGCGCCCAATGGCGGGCCAATCGGACTTGTTCCAGCCGGCCGAATCGCCGGTGTCGATCATCCAAATGGCCAGCCGCGGCGTCGGATCGGGGACCGTGGGATCGAGGATGAGGGTGCGTTTTGCGGGCTCATCGGTGAATAGCCATCGGCCACGGCCGTCGATGGCGATGAAGCGGGAGAAATCTCGCTCCGATGGGCGGAGCAGCGGATCGAGTTGGTTGGGAGGGAGAAAGCGCGCCGGCCCGACGTCGGGCGAAGTGACGATCCATTCATCGCCCCAGGCGGCGATCGAACTGTTGGGTTTAGAGAGCCGATCGACGATTGAGGGCGGAAGTTCCTGGACCGGCCGCCCGGGCCGAACCGCCAGATAATCGGGCGAAACGATTTTGGGAATCTGCCCCTCTTGCGGAATGGTGATGCCTTGCGGGGCGCAGAACACCATGCCGCCGTCACGCAGCCTTGCCACCAGCGTCAACTGGTTTCCGTTGACGCTCATCCCACCGAGCGTCGTGCCTTGCAGCAATTCCTGGATTCGCCCTTGGGCTTCGGGTGCGGCGCCGGGCGCAAGTCTTTCCAGGATTGGATTGATTTTCGGGCCGTACTGCGAAAGCCGCTGATAGGCGGCCAAGCGTTTGTCCGGATCGTCGTCTCCAAGCTGATCGACCAGCGAAAGGACCTGTTTGTCGTCGATGTCCGGATTGTCCAGGGTGACGAAGCTCAGCGCCGCGGCGCCCAGGCCGCGGCGAATCTGCAAGACGCTCCCGTCGAGGTGGGGAAAAAGATACACGACGTCCCCGGGCCAGATCGCCGAATCAAGCTGCGTCCATTGACCCTCCAAGTATCTTGCGACGCGAGTCTGTGCGAAATCCTCATCGGCTGGAATCCAGGCGAGCAGTCCGCGCGTATCAAAAAGCACGGCGGGCGCGCCGGTGGGTTTGGTCGTGGCGGCCATGTCCATCAATTGGCAATAATCCTCGGTCAGTTCCTTTCCCACGGTGATGATGCTGATGCCCTCGTCGGTGGGGACAATGAGGCGGGTGGCGCCGCCGTCATCCCAGGTCGTTGCCAGATCCCAGCGATACGGCCGATGCCACGGAATCGCCCGGCGATCGGTTGCGGAGACGATTTCATATCCGTCGTTCTTTAGGCAGACGGCGGACGGCTCCCATAAGCCTCGGCGATCCAAGGCCCAGACGACGTAGGCGATTCGGCGATCGACCAGATGTTCACTTTCCCCGGCGGCGCGGGCCAAGACGACGGGCAAGGGATCGGCGCCGGCGCAAGTGATCCAGAGATCGCCGCGCGAGCAGACATAGATCGGCTCGTCGAGAATGAGATGAGCCGCGTCGTTGAGCTCGACGGGAATTCCCCAGGGCCGGGTTTCCGGATAGTTGGGCAGATCGGCATGCAACAATTGGCCGTAGGTTTGCAAAGTTGGGGCAGGGGCGGCAGGCTTCGCCTCCGCAGCGGTGGCGATGGATTGGGTAGTCGCCGGGAAGGGTTGGGTGATGGCGGTCGCAGCCGTCGGCGGCGGAGGCGGGGATTGCTTGCTCCCGAAGAAAACGACGATTGCCGCACCGCCGCCGGCCGCCAGGACCAGCCATAACATGACCCATGCCACTCGCCCGGAGGATGCCGACATCTGGCGGACCATGTTAAACATTGTGAACAGATACCGGAAATCACTTGACGTGGAGGGGTCGGAGGCGAATAATGCTTGAGAGTATCACCTTTCCTTCGGCAAGGTCGGCCGTGGTGATTTGAACTGCGGCAACACAGGTAACGGCCTTTGCTGCTCGTTGCGATAGGCAACATCTGACAAATTGTCAGAAGGTTTGGCGCTGTTGGCGCGTGCCGTGAGAATTTCACGACACGGATTGACAACGGCTAAACAAACGATAACATCTGCCTCCCCCGGTGAAGTTCCAAAGGCTTTTCGTGGGCGCGGAATATGGCGGCAAATTCATTTGCCGCAATGATTTGCGATATTTGTTCTTTGACAAGTGAATAGTCGGAAAATCGCGAGGATGTGTGTTCGGAAGCGTTGGTGTACAACGCTGTCCGGACGGATTTGGAATACGGGATTGAAATCAACGATTTCGGTTTCGGGATTTCAGATTTGAGACTGTCAACTCTCAAACATCCTTGTGGTTTCACGCAAAAGTGATCTTCCTTGATCTATTTTGAGTATGCCATCGAAGATGTTTGAGCCTTGCTCCCGATGAAGTATATCGGGACCCCGATGAAGTTTATCGGGCTGACCCCCTCGCCCCAGCCGGCGAAGGGGGCAGTAACAACCGATCGGATTGTCTTAATTCGATCGGCGGACAAACTCATTTCGAGGATAAACGCGGTTCCAGAAAGTGTCAGTCTCGGTCAATTCCGATTTATCGGAACCACACCGGGCATCAGGACGGGACCGTGCCAAGAAATTTAATTGAAGAGTTTGATCCTGGCTCAGCCTGAACGCTGGCGGCGTGGCTAAGACATGCAAGTCGTACGGGTGTAGCAATACACCAGTGGCGGACGGGTGAGTAATGTAT
>JBEKIV010000138.1:0-10721 GCA_050011595.1 Tepidisphaeraceae bacterium | reverse complement strand
GAAGACGCGAAGGACGCGAAGGTGCGCGAAGTCAGATTGTATTTCTTCGCGCACCTTCGCGTCCTTGGCGCCTTCGCGGTAAATCTTTTCGGAAAAGCAGTTGATTGCGGACGATGCGGAAAATGCGAGGGCGCGAGAGTATCATCCTTGAATGGCGCAATCGCTTCCCCGGCTTTTTCTGATCCGGCACGGCAGCACGGATTGGTCCGAAACGCATCGGTTCACCGGCCGAACCGATTTGCCGCTAAACGTCCGCGGGGAAGAGAACGCGCGGAGATTGGCGGCGCGGTTGGCGGGCATCGTGTTCAGCCGTGTTTTCAGCAGCCCACTTCAGCGGGCGCGCAGGACGTGCGAGTTGGCCGGATTCGCAGCCGTCGCCCAAGTCGATCCCGATCTGGCGGAATGGGATTATGGCGAACTCGAGGGCCGGTTTTCCGATGAGATTCATCGCCAGCGGCCGGATTGGAGCCTCTTTCGCGACGGAGCGCCGGGCGGGGAATCACCCGGCGAGGTGGCCGCAAGGGCCGACCGATTCATCGATAAGGTGCGGCAAATCGGCGGCGACGTGGCCGGGTTTTCCAGCGCGCATATCAGCCGGGTGATCGTCTCGCGCTGGATCGGGCTGGGTCCGGAAGCCGCCGCTAAATTCCTTTGCTCCACCGCCAGCGTGAGCGTTCTCAGCTACGAACGCACCGTCCAGCGTCCCGCCATCGAATTGTGGAACGATGATGGGGGCATTCTTCGGTCCGGGCGGTAACGCGGTCGATTTGGAATTTTCCGCGGCCCAGAAGAACCCACGGATGGCTATCCGTGGGCTTTGGGGAGAGGAATTGACCCCACTTATCGCCGACGAATCAGCGCATCGACGCTTGGGTCGATGGGATCGCGTTCAGCGTGGCCAGGACCTGCTGAAATTCCTCCGGGGTGCCGGGGATGGGGCCATTGGTATTGGAGTCGATGTGCTGCATCGCGGTGCGGACGGCGGGGATCAATTTGGAAGACGTGGCTGCGCCGTGGGCCAACAGGATTTTCACGACGGCGGCGTGGCCCATGACGGCGGCGTTATACAGCGGCGAGTGGGTGAAAATCCTGTCGGGGCCGTCGACCAGGGCGCCATGGTCCAGCAGCAGCGTGACGATGTCGGCGCGGCCGGTCCAGGCGGCTTTCTCCAGCGGCTCGGTGTCGTTCCAGCCGCTCCGGTCGTGGACGTCGGCGCCTCGGTCGAGCAGAAGTTTCGCCGCGTCCGATTGGCCGGCGTATGCGGCGATTTGCAGCGGGGTGCAGCCGGCGAACAGCACGTCATTGGCGCCGGCCTGCTCGTCGATTTGGGATGAATCATGAGCGAGGATTTTTCCCAGTTGGGCCACATCTCCCACGGCGGCGGCAAAGAAAATGTCCGGCTCGGCGGCGCCTTTGGACTGGAGAAATCGAACCAGATCGCGGGTTTGGTGCTTCCCATCCCACGACTCAAAGGCGGCCCAGCGCAGGGGCGAGGCGGAGTGGCGCGCATCGCGCGCGTTGAGGTCAGCGCCATTGTCGAGCAGCAACTTGGCCATCGCAACCGAATGGGCCAGATGCAGCGGCGTGACGCCATCTTCGGGGCGTATCTCTTTTGCAAGGGATGGATTCTGGGCCAGCATGGCGGCGGCCCGTTGCGTGTCGTCCGATTCAACGATGCGAAAGAACCGGCGCATGTCGGCATGCAGCGAGGCAACGGTTGGGCCGGAGGGGGCGGGAAGCGTCGTCGGAATCGCAACCGGCTGCGATTCAGTCGGCCATTGCCAGTACAGGAGCAGCGCCCCAAGTGACAGGACCGCCAGCAGTCCAGCGACGGCTGCGAGCGTTGCCTTGTCGGCGGGTTTGAGGGGCATTGGATGCTGATGATACCGGGTTCGGGAGGCTGAATAAACTGCCCTTATGTTGCGCGTAAAAACACCCACGGCGGCGCCGTGGGCGTTGGGGGAATCAAATCTCAATCACATCAGGTCCCGGCCTGCGGGACGACCTCGCCGGTCGTCGGGATAGGCTGCTGCTGGGCGGCGGCGGTAGCGGCGGCGGCGGCTCGTGCGGCGGGGGTCGGCGTCTCGATCTGCGGGGGCTGGGCCAGGTGCTTGATCTTCAGGTTCAGGTGCGGCGAGAAGGCCGTGCCGGCGGGGATCAGGTGGCCGAGGATGACATTCTCCTTCAAGCCGACGAGCAGGTCCACGGCGCCGGCCAGGGAGGCCTCGGTGAGGACCTTGGTGGTCTCCTGGAAGCTGGCGGCGCTGATGAAGCTTTCGCTTTGCAGGGAGGCCTTGGTGATGCCGAGGAGCAGGGTTTTGGCGCGTGCGGGCTTGGGCTTCTTGCTCTTGGCCGGCTCCTTACCGGCGGTCTCGGCGGCATCGTTGGCCTCTTTGTATTCGGTCTTGGCGACGACGTCGCCCTCCTTGAAGCTGGTGCCGCCCGGCTCGGCGACCTTGACGCTCTGGGACAGAAGCTCGTTGCCCTGGCGGAAGCGGAAACGGTCCACGACCTCGCCGGGGAGGAACTTGCTGTCGCCGGCATCCTCGACCTTCACCTTGCGCAGCATCTGGTTGAGGATGATCTCGATGTGCTTGTCGTTGATCTTGACGCCCTGGCTGCGATAGACGTTCTGGACCTCGGCCAGGAGGTACTGGTAGAGGGCCTCTTCGCCCTTGATGCGAAGGATGTCGTGGGGAATGATCGGCCCGTGGATGAGGGGATCGCCGGCCTCGATGCTGTCGCCGGCGTGGACCTGCAATTCCTTGTCGTTGGGGACATGGTGCTCGCGTTCCATGCCGGTTTCGGAGCGGACGATCATGGTGGTTTTTCCGCGTCGTTTTTCGGCGCGGATTTCGACGGTTCCGGAGATTTCGGCCAGGACGGAGGGGTCCTTGGGCTTTCGGGCCTCGAAGATTTCGGTGACACGGGGCAGTCCGCCGGTGATGTCCATGGTTCCGGCGGCCTCGCGCGGCTGGCGGGCGAGCATCTGGCCCGGAGTGATCTTCTGTCCGTTGCGGACCTCGATGCGGGCCTTGGCGGGCAGATAATGGAAGTCGAGGATTTTGCCGTCCTCGGCTTCGATGGTGATGCGGGGATGGCGTTCGCCCTTGTGCTCGATGACGACAAGCTTGGCCTCGCCGGCGCCGGCGCCGCCTTTGCGTTCCTCTTCCATGCGAGCGGTTTCGCCTTCCTCGATGTCCTCGTAGCGGACGGTGCCGCCCTTCTCGGCGAGAATGGGGGTGATGTGGGCGTCCCAGACGACGAGTTGTTGGCGCGGCTTGACTTTTTCGGCGTTGGCAACCAGGACGGTGGAGCCGTAGGGGACCTTGTATTTTTCCAGTTCGCGGCCCTTGGCGTCGACGATGGAGATTTCGCCGTTGCGTTTGAGGGCGACGAGGCGTTTGTTGCCGTCGGCGTCGGCGACGGAGACGGCATTGATGTCGTGATGCTGGACGGTTCCGCCGGAGACGGCCTTGATGTCGTTTTCGATGAGGCTGCCGGTGGCGACGCCGCCGGTGTGGAAGGTGCGCATGGTAAGCTGGGTGCCCGGCTCACCGATGGACTGGGCGGCGATGATGCCGACGGCCAGGCCTTCTTCGACGAGTTGGTTGGTAGACATGTCCACGCCGTAACAGGCGGCGCAAACCCCGCGGGGGCTTTCGCAGGTAAGCGGCGAACGGACGCGGATGCTTTCCAGCTTGAGTTCCTTGAGCTTGTCGGCGATTTCCGCGTTGATGATCTGGTTTTCAGTGACGATAGTCTCGTCGGTTATGGGATTGCGGATGGTGTCGCGGGCGGTTCGGCCGACGATCATGTCCTTCAATTCGACTTCGACGGTTTCACCTTTGTAAATGGTGGTCTTGGTGACGCCGTTGAGGGTCTTGCAATCCAGCTCGTTGACGATGACGTTTTGCGCGACGTCGGCGAGCTTGCGGGTGAGGTAACCGGAATCGGCGGTCTTGAGGGCGGTGTCGGCTAATCCCTTGCGAGCGCCGTGGGTGGAGGAGAAATACTCCAGGACGCTGAGTCCTTCGCGGAAATTGGCCTTGATGGGGGTTTCGATGATTTCGCCGGAGGGCTTGGCCATGAGTCCGCGCATGCCGCCGAGCTGGCGCATCTGGTCGACGGAACCGCGTGCCTTGCTGGTGGCCATCATGTTGATGGGGTTGAGATATTTGAGGAAGCCCTTCTGCTTGGCGAAGTCGCGGGAGACGGGCTTGCCATTTTCGTCGCGGAAGTCGTTTTCCAGGCCGGTCATGAGGTCTTCGGTGACCTGCTTGCGGGCGTGTCCCCAGAGATCGATGAGCTGGGAATAGCGTTCCTGATCGGTGATGGCGCCCATGCGATAGTGCTTTTCGATTTTGTCGGCTTCCTTCTGTCCCTCGGCGAGGATGGTCTGCTTGGATTCGGGGGTGCGGATGTCGGTGACGCCGAAGCTCAAGCCCGCCAGGGTGGAGCGTTTGAAGCCGAGGGCCTTCATGTCGTCGAGGAGCTTGATGGTGGCGGGCCGGCCGAGGGTGGCGTAGGTGTCGGCGATGACGCGGCTGCCGCCGGCGCTGGTCAGGGCGTAATTATAGAACGGCATCTCGTTGGGCAGGATGTCGTTGAAGATGCAGCGTCCGACGGTGGTGAGAACGACCTGACCGTGGAAGCGTTTGGGCCGGGGTTGGGGTTGATAGGCCGGGTCCTTGCGCTTGCGCTGGTTTTCCATGTTTTTCCAGGCTTCGTCAGCGAGAGGAACGGGTGCGGATTTTTCGCCGGCGACGATGAGGCCGCGGTCGCGGAGGCGGACCAGGATGCGCGAGTGGGTGGCGATCTTGCCCAGATCGTAGGCCAGCATCGCCTCGCGCTCGCTGTTGTAGAGGGTGTATTCGCCCTTGTCGCCTTCGCGGTCAACGGTCATGTAGTAAATGCCCAGGACGATGTCCTGGGAGGGCGTGATGATGGGGGTGCCGTTGGCGGGCGAGAAAATGTTGTTCGGGGCGAGCATGAGGATGTGGGCCTCGGCCTGGGCCTCGATGCTGAGGGGAAGGTGGACGGCCATCTGGTCGCCGTCGAAGTCGGCGTTGAAACCCTTGCAGACCAGGGGATGAATCTTGATGGCGTTGCCTTCAACCAGGACGGGTTCGAAGGCCTGGATGCCCATGCGGTGGAGGGTGGGAGCGCGATTCAGCATCACGGGATGCTGGTAAATCACCTCTTCGAGAATGTCCCAGACCTCGGGATCGCGGCGTTCGAGCATCTTCTTGGCGGACTTGATGGTGTCGGCCAGGCCGTGCTCCTTGAGCTTGCGAATGATGAAGGGCTGATAAAGCTCCAGGGCGATTTTTTTGGGCAGACCGCACTGGTGCAACTTCAGTTCCGGGCCGACGACGATGACCGACCGGGCGGAATAATCGACGCGCTTGCCGAGCAGGTTTTCGCGGAAGCGGCCCTGCTTGCCCTTGATCATGTCGGTGAGGCTCTTGAGGGGGCGGTTGCTGCTGCCGAGCACGGGACGGCGGCATCGGCCGTTGTCGAACAGCGCGTCCACCGCCTGCTGGAGCATGCGTTTTTCGTTGCGGATGATGACTTCCGGAGCGTTGAGGTCAACCAACTTCTTGAGCCGGTTGTTGCGGTTGATGATGCGGCGATAGAGATCGTTGAGATCGCTGGTGGCGAAGTTGCCGCTTTCCAGCAGGACCAGCGGGCGCAGATCGGGGGGGATGACGGGGATCACGTCCATGACCATCCACTCGCACTTGTTTTCGGAATTGCGGATGGCCTCGACGATCTTGAGGCGCTTGGTGTAGTCCTTGATCTTCTGCTTGCTGTTGGTTTTTTCGATGTCCCTGCGGATTTTTTCCGCTTCGACGTTGAGATCGAGCAGGCCGAGGAGCTTCTTGACGGCTTCGGCGCCCATCTCGGCTTCGAATTCGTCGGCGTACTTCTCGTAAGCGGCGCGGTATTCGTCCTCGGTGAGAAGCTGCTTTTTCTTGAGGGGAGTTTTGCCGGTGTCGGTGACGACGTAGTCCTGGAAATAGACGATTTTCTCGATGTCGCTGGTCTTCATGTCCAGGAGCGAGCCGAGGCGGCTGGGAAGGGCCTTGAAGAACCAGATGTGAACGATGGGAGCGGCGAGGTTGATGTGCCCCATGCGTTTGCGTCGGACGCGGCTGTGGGTGACTTTCACGCCGCAACGGTCGCAGATGATGCCCTTGTACTTGGTGCCCTTGTATTTGCCGCAGGAGCATTCCCAATCGCGTTCGGGGCCGAAGATGCGCTCGCAGAACAGCCCGTCCTTTTCGGCGCGATAAGTGCGGTAATTGATGGTCTCCGGCTTCTTCACCTCGCCGAAGGACCACGAACGAATGTCGTTCGGGCTGGCGAGCTGAATCCGAACCGAGCCGTAATCGTTAATGCGATCGTAAACGCTTTCAGCCATGATCGTTCTCTTTCTTCTGTTGTGGCACGGGCATCTTGCCCCTGGCATCTCGTAAGGCGGCTATCAACCAACTAGTGAAAATCACATCAAATCAGCGTCCTCTTCCTCGCGGCCGACGCCCTTCTTCTTTTCAAGTTGGATGTTCAATCCAAGTCCGCGGATTTCGTTGCAGAGGACGTCGAAGCTGACGGGGGTGCCGGCTTCGAGGGTGTTGGCGCCCTTGACCATGCTTTCGTAAATCTTGGTGCGGCCTTCGACGTCGTCGCTCTTGACGGTGAGCAGTTCCTGAAGGACGTAGGAAGCGCCGTAGGCTTCCAGGCCCCAGACTTCCATTTCACCGAAGCGCTGTCCACCGGTGCGGGCCTTGCCGCCCAGGGGCTGCTGGGTGATCAGGCTGTAGGGGCCGGTGGCGCGGGCGTGAATCTTGTCGTCGACGAGGTGATGGAGCTTCATCATGTAGATGTAGCCGACGGTGGTTTTCTGTTCGAATTTCTCGCCGGTGCGGCCGTCGATGAGTTGAATCTTTCCGCCCCAGGGCATGACGATGTCGAGTTCGCGTTCGGCCAGGGGCATGCGCTGGCTCTTGCGTTCCTTGCGGCGCTCGCGGATGGCGTCGTTGGACTGCTCGACGGCGGCGTGAATCTCGTCCTCGGTGGCGCCGTCGAAGACGGGAGTGACGGCCTGCTGGCCCAACACGGCCATCGCCCAGCCGAGATGCGTTTCGAGAATCTGCCCGACGTTCATGCGGCTGGGCACGCCGAGGGGGTTCAGGAGAATGTCAACGGGCGAGCCGTCTTCCAGGAAGGGCATGTCCTCTTCGGGCACGATGCGTGCGATGACGCCCTTGTTGCCGTGCCGGCCCGCCATCTTGTCGCCGACGGACAACTGGCGCTTGGTGGCGACGTAGACTTTCACCATTTCCAGCACGCCGCTGGGCAACTCATCGCCGCGCTTCATGTGTTCCATGCGGCGGTTCTTTTCCTTCAGGACGGCCTGGACGCGAGGCCAGAATCGGCTGTGGGTGTTCAGGCCCTGCTCCCTGGCTTCCTTGCTGCCCTTGATCCAATCCGGGTTGAATCCTTCAATCTGTTCGAGGATGACGTCGGCATTTTCGGATTGGCCGACCTTCTGGCGCGTGCCGGGATCGACCATTTGCTGGCCGGAGACCTCGTTGATCTCGGCGACCATCTGCTTGAAGATGGCGACGGCGCGCTGGTTCATTTCCTTTTCGTATTTGTCGATGTCCTTCTTCAGCGCCTTTTTCTGGTCGTCGGTCATGTGCATGCGGCGGCTGAAGCGCTGGGTGGCGATAACGACGCCCTCTTCGCCGGCGGGCATTTCCAGGGAATCGTTCTTCACGTCCTCACCGGCGCGGCCGAAGATGGCGTGAAGCAGCTTCTCTTCGGGAGTGAGTTCGCTCTTGCTCTTGGGGGCGATCTTGCCGACGAGAATGTCGCTGGCGCCGACGCGCGTTCCGACGCGAACGACGCCGTTCTCGTCGAGATTGGCCAAGGCCCGTTCGGACACGTTGGGGATGTCGCGGGTGAATTCCTCGCGGCCGAGCTTGGTCTCGCGAATCTCCACGTCGTATTCCTCGATGTGGATGGAGGTGAAGATGTCCTCCTTGACCAGGCGTTGACTGATGACGATGGCGTCCTCGAAGTTGTAACCGTCAAAGGTCAGGAAGGCGACCAGGACGTTTCGGCCGAGGGCCAGTTCGCCCTGGTGGGTGGCGGCGCCGTCGGCAATGATCTGGCCCTTCTTGACGCGTTGGCCCTTGCGGACGATCGGCTTCTGGTTGAGGCAGGTGCGTTCGTTGAGGCCGACGAATTTGCGAAGGACGTATTCATCGGCGTTGTCGATGAGGATGCGGGAGGAATCGACGTAGGTGATGACCCCTCCGCGTTCGGCGCGCACGACCATGCCGCTGTTTTGCGCCACCGGTTTTTCCATTCCGGTGCTGATGATGGCCGGATCGGTGCGGAGCAGGGGCACGGCCTGCCGCTGCATGTTGCTGCCCATCAGGGCGCGGTTGGCGTCGTCGTGTTCGAGGAAGGGAATCAGCGCCGCGGAGACGGAAACGGTCTGGCGGGGGCTGATGTCGACGTATTGGACGTCTCGGCTGGGGACGGTGGCGAGATCGCCCTGGACGCGAGCCAGGACCAACCCCTTGCGAAGCTGGCCGTCTTTTTCCACGACGTCCGGGGGAGCGAGGATCGCCTTCATCTCCTCGTCGGCCCGGAGATATTTGTGCTGGCCGTTGACTTTTCCATCTTCCACCACGCGGTAAGGGGTGATGAGGAAGCCGTATTCGTCGATGTCGCTGTAAATGGAGAGGGACGCGATCAGGCCGATGTTGGTCCCTTCGGGGGTTTCGATGGGGCAGATTCTGCCGTAGTGGGAAATATGGACGTCGCGCACTTCGAATCCGGCGCGTTTGCGGTTCAGGCCGCCCGGCCCCAGCGCGGACAGACGCCGCTCGTGCGTCAACTGGCTGAGCGGATTGGTCTGGTCCACGACCTGGGAAAGTTCGCCGCGGCCGAAGAAGAAATCGATCGAGCTGCTGATGCTCTTGGAGTTGACGATCTCGGCGATGCGGCCCAGTTCGTTGGGGTCTTTGAGGCTCATGCGCTCCTGCACGGTGCGTTTGAGCTTGAGGAAGCCCTTGCGCAGTTCTTCGCCGGCCAGTTCGTCGATGGTGCGCAGGCGGCGATTGCCGAGATGGTCGATGTCGTCGACGTATCCCTCGCCGCTGCGGAGCTTGAACATGTATTTGAGGGAGTGGCCCAGGTCCTCGCTACGGAGGGTCATGACGGTCTCCGGGACGTTCTGGTCGAACTTTCGATTGATGCGGAATCGGCCGACGCGGCCGAGCCGATAGCGATTCTCGTCGAAGAATTTTTCTTCGAACAGGGTCTGCGCCTTGTCGATCTGGGGAGGATTGCCGGGCCGCAGCCGCGCGTAAATCCGCAGAAGCGCGTCGTTGTGGCTTTCGGCGGGATCGTCGGCCAAGGTGTTGAGGATCAGCGGGTCGGCGACTTTCGTGACGACGGCGACACTCTTGAGAGTGCTGGCCTGAATCTTGTTGATCGCCTCGCCGATCTGGGCGCCGGGCTTGACCAACTCTTCGCCACTTTCGGAATCGATGATCGGAGCGGCGGAGTAATAGGAAGGCTGGAGTTGCCCGACCTTCACGTTTTCAAGAGTGTAAAACTCCTTGATGATCGATTCGCTGGTGCTGTACTTGGCGTCGAGGGCGCGGAGGAAGGTGGTGGCGGGGATTTTGCTGCTCTGGTCGATCCGAACGGCCAGGGCGTCTTTCTTGGTGACGGAACATTCGATCCAGCTTCCGCGTTCGGGAATGACCCGGCAGCCGTGCAGGGGGCGGTCCCCTTCCTGCACCTCGACGAGAAAATCGACGCCGGGCGAACGGTGAAGCTGATTGACGATCACCCGCTCGGCGCCGTTGATGATGAACTCCCCGCCGCCGATCATGATGGGGATTTCACCCAGATAGATCGAATCCTCGACGACCTCGTCCTTATCCTTGCGGACGAATCGCACCTGGATGCGGAAGGGCATTCCGTAGGTCAGGCGCAGGGCGCGGCATTCGTCGGTGGTGTAGCGCGGCTCGGAAAGCTCGTAGCTGATGTATTCCAGGCGCAAGTTCGCGTCGTAGCTCTCGATGGGAAACACTTCGCGGAGCAGGGCCTCCAGCCCTTCGTTTTTTCGATGCTTGGGGTCCGCATCCTTTTGCAGGAACCTCTTGTAAGACTCGATCTGAACGTCGATTAAATTCGGAATCGGCAGCGTGTCACCACGCTTGCTGAAATCGCGCGGTTCGTACGATCGCATCAGGATTTCCTTTTGCCTAATTTCCCAGGCAGGTCTTGGATTTCGTTAACCCTATAAAATTAGCCGCCTTACGTAAAGTTAAGCGGCTTTTATACCGGTGCGCTGATAGCTCCTCTTGCGTCCGGGGATTGCTCTAACTGGTAGGGACAACAACAACTAAGCGTCGCTCGTCGAGCGCAAAAAATAACGCCCACGACCCCTCCGTCTCGTCCGAAACGGAAGATTCGTGGTTTTTACACCGAGATTTTTATGTCCCTAGCTCCAAAGCCGACGATTCATTTTATAGCCTGCTTCCAACGCCGTGTCAATAAAAATGCAGACGCGACTACCTGTTTTGAATCGGCCCTATGGGGATCGGGCTGTGGTTACCGAGTGAATTTGCTCTTGGAACCATTCCATCAGCCGGTAATAGGCGAATTTTATTTTCCGCCGACCTGGA
>JBEKIV010000137.1:0-10743 GCA_050011595.1 Tepidisphaeraceae bacterium | reverse complement strand
AAGCTTCAACGTTCCAAGCAAGCATCACGAAGCGTGGCCGGGCTGGTATTTCAGCGACAAGTGCAGCCTGAACTTCGCGTTGATGAAGCGGATCACGTTCATGAAGGCCATGGAGGAATTCGCCGGCGAATACATTGCCAGCGGCTTTCGCGGAAAAAGCCCGATGGGCCCCAACGGCGGGCGCTACGTCATGGAGAGCGCGTTCGAGCGCTACATTCAGAATCACCAACAGTACACGCTGGTAAAAGTCGAGGACCCCACCTGGACGGTGTTTCACACCAACATCCAGGGCAAGCGGCTGATGGAGGTGCGGGAGAAATACCTGGCGCGCGTCGGCGTGGAGCGCTACATGAACGCCAAGGTGAACAACCGCGTATGGGGCGGTTGCTTTTACGGTCAGCCGGAGAGGCGCTGGTTGAATTTCAAATGGAAACTCAGCGAATTGGTGATCCAACCGGTCTGTCGGGGAATCAAGCGGCTCCTGGGAATGGCGGCCTCTTTATGAAGATCTACCGCGAAGACGCGAAGGACGCGAAGTTGCGCGAAGTTAGAATCAAATCTTGTTTTCTCTTCGCGTGACTTCGCGTCCTTTGCGTCTTCGCGGTAATTCCTTTCAGTAACGTCCAATCATGAAGATCAGTTTCATTCTGACCAACGCGAGCATGTCGGGGGGGACGCGCGTGATCGCGACCCAGGCACGGGAGTTGATGGCGCGCGGGCACGAGGTGCGGGCGTTTTCAACCCCTCCCCCGCCGCCGGGATTTCGCAAAACGTTGAAATCGCTGCTGCGCGGCAGGGGCCGGCCGAAAATCTGGAAGTTGGGTTCGTCCTTTTTCGACGGCAGCGGGGTGCCGCACACGGTCATGCAGAAATTTCGCCCCATCGGCAACTCCGATTTGCCCGATGCCGACGTCGTCGTCGCGACGTGGTGGGAAACGGCGGGCTGGGTTTGGCGGCTTGCGCCGTCGAAGGGGGCCAAGGCCTTTTTCATTCAGCATCACGAAATCTGGAGCGGATACCCCAAGCGGGTGGACGCCGCCTGGCAATTGCCTCTGCACAAGATCGTGATTTCAAGATGGTTGAAGGAATTGGCCGGCGAAAAGTTCGGCGATCGGGACGTTTCGCTGGTGCCGAACAGCGTGGACATGAAGCTGTTCAACGCGCCGCCGCGTGGGCGGCGCGAGCGGCCGACCGTCGGATTGCTCTACAACGCCACGTGGTTCAAAGGCTGCGAAGTGGCGTTGGGGGCGATCGAAATCGCGCGGCGGGAAATCCCGGATTTGCAGTTGGTTGCGTTCGGTCAGGACAGCGTTCGCCGCTGGATGCCATTGCCGCAAGGTGCGCAATATTTGATCAATCCCCCGCAGGAATCGATCCGCGACATCTACGCCAGGTGCGACGTTTGGTTATGCGGCAGCCGGTCCGAGGGATTTCATCTTCCGCCGCTGGAGGCGATGGCCTGCCGCTGCCCCGTCGTTTCCACGCGGGTTGGCGGTCCGATGGACATCATCGAGCAGGGGAAAAACGGGTTTTTGGTGGAGGTTGAAAACCGCGACGCTTTGGCGGAGCGATTGGTGCGGGTGTTGAAATTATCGGACCCACAGTGGCGGGCCATGTCCGATGCCGCGTATGCTACCGCCAGCCGATATACATGGCAGGATGCGGCGGCGTTGATGGAAGAGGCGCTGCTGAGGACGATGGAAAAGTCCCGGACCAAGCGGGCGATCGAGACCTGAAAACGACGTAGGCCCCTCCGGGCCGCGCTGCGCCGCTCTTTGGAGTTGCAGGAATGTTTGGGATTCAGGGCAATGCCTTCGCGTCGCTGGCGCTGTTCGGGTACATCCCGTTCGCGTTCCTGATGTTCGCCATCCTTCCTGCGCGCAAGGCCGTCATTTACGACTTCCTGGTGGCATGGCTTTTTTTGCCGATGTCGCATTTGCCGCTGCATGGATTCACGGATTTCAACAAGATGTCGGCGGCGTGCGTGGGAACGCTGCTGGGTGCGTGCCTGTTCGATCTGGATACGGTCCTGTCGTTCCGACTGAAAATCCGGGACATCCCCATGCTGGTCTGGTGCGTGTGTCCATTCGTTTCCTCGTACTTCAACGGGCACAGCACGTACGACGGCATTTCCGCCGTGGTCTACCAGACGACGAGCTGGGGATTGCCGTACTTCATCGGGCGGGTTTACTTCAACGACCTGAAGGGGCTGCGTGAACTGGCGATCGGCATCGTGGTCGGCGGGCTGTTGTATTTGCCATTCGTCTGGTTCGAGTTGCGTATGAGCCCCCAGCTTCACCGGATTGTTTACGGATACATGCAATATGAATTCGCCCAGGCCACGCGTTACGGCGGCTACAGGCCGATGGTTTTCATGCAGCACGGCCTTGCGGTGGCGATGTGGATGGTCACCACGGCCATGACCGCATTCTGGCTTTGGCGATGCAAGGTCGTGGACAAGATCATGGGAATCCCCATGTGGTTGGTATGCCTGCTGCTGGTGGGGACGGCGGCGTGGGACCACTCGGTCGGAGCGGCGGCGCTGATGGCGATTGGACTGACGGTGCTGTGGCTGACGGAAAAGACCAAATCGAGCATTTGGATAGTCATCTTGACGCTGATCCCCCCCACCTGGATGGTGATTCGGTCGACGGATTACTGGAACGGACGCGACATGGTCCATTTCATTCAACAGTTTGACAAGCGGGCCGCGCAGTCGCTGGCGGTGCGACTCTCCAGCGAGCGCGTCCTGGTCGACCGGGCGCTGGAGCAACCGATCTACGGCTGGACGAGTTGGCACCTCTACGAAGGCCGTGAAGAGACCCAAAGCCGCGGCGTTCCCGATCAGATGTGGATCATCGCGTTCGGAAAGTTTGGCCTCATCGGTCTGATTTCGATGACCACGGCTTTGCTAATGCCGGTGTTGGTCCTGGCATGGCGAATCCCGGTGCGTTACTGGCAACATCCGGGCGCCGCGCCGGCGGCGGCGCTGGCGATGCTGCTGACCCTGCACATGTGCGACATGCTGTTTAACGCCATGATCAACCCGATCTTCATCCTGTGCGCCGGCGGGGTGACGGGGCTGGGTTTCTCGATGCGCGGCTTGTCGCGGCAGTTGCCCGTCCGGCCCAAGCTCATGAACGCGCCGCCGCATCCCCTGACGACGGGACCGAGCGCGGCGTCGGCTTGAAACGCACCACGGAAATTCGCCCGTGTATCTGGTTCCCATCCAAGTTCCGATCTATCTGGACGGCGACCGCAAGCTGGTCACGACCGAATGGTTCCGATCGCTGTCGCTGTTGCGTGACAGTTTCGGGGGACGGTTCGGCCCGATCGGCGTGGCGGCGCCCAGTTTGCCGGCAAAAAGCGCATCGGTGGAGCAAACGCTGGTCGAAGTGCCCCAAAACACGGAGGGGCTTGAGCTCTTCCCCAGCTTCGACAAGCGATGCCGCGCTCGGCGATTCTGGTTCCACGACCGCGCCCGATGGCAATCCGATCTCGCCCTGCTGACCGGGCGCGCCGAGGTCGTGCACGCGGGGGTTGACGACGTCTATCGCCCCATCGCCTTCGAGGGGTTCCGCATCGGATTGCGTTTCGGCAAGCCGACGGTGTTTGTCCAGGACACCGACAACGTGTTGCAGCAGCGTCAGCTTGCCGCCGGCCATGGGCCGGCCGTGCGCGCCAAGGTCGGCGCTTACAATTGGATTTATGAGCGGATGTGCCGATGGGGCGTGGCGCGGGCCGACTTGTCGCTGCTCAAAGGGTCGGCGCTGATTCGCCGCTACGGCGCCTACGCCAAAAACGCCAGGGAATTTCACGATACGTCCTTTTCCGCGGCGGACATCGTCGCCAAGGAGGAACTGGAACGGAGGTTGGCAACGCTGAGCAAGCCGCGCCCGCTACGTCTGGTCTACTGCGGGCGGCTCACGGCGCGCAAGGGGGTCGATCGGAGTTTGCACGTTCTCGCGCGCGCGATGGCGATGGGCGCATCGGTGGAATTCGACGTGATCGGGGATGGAACGGAGCGCCGGGGCCTGGAGTCGCTGGCCCAGTCCGCGGGAATCGGGCAGCGGGTCCGGTTCCTCGGATCGCTCCCGTACGATGCGGCGCTGCTCAAACGTCTGGCGGGATATGATGGACTGCTGTTCACGCCCGCGGCCGAGGATACGCCGCGGATGATTTTCGACGGCTACGCGGCCGGGTTGCCGCTGGTGGCGTCCAATATCGGCTACGTTCAGGAAAGATACGAGCAGGAGCACGCCACATTTTTGATGCCGCACGAGCAGATCGAGGAATCGGCCGCGGGGCTGGCCAGGCTATGCCGGAATCCCGGACAATTGGCGGAGCTTTCCCGTTCGGCACGGGCCGCGGCCGAATACCACAGCGCGGAAAATTGGTATCGACGACGTGCCGAATGGACGATTGAAGCTGTTGAGCGACATACCCGTGCCAGGGGCACGGCCACCGTAGGAAGAGCCGCATGAATTTGCTGGTTATCATCGTCAATTATCGGACGCCCAAGCTGACGCTGGATTGTCTGGCATCGCTGGCGGAGCAGATCAACGAAGGTCCGGAAACGCAGGTGATCGTCGTGGACAACGGGTCGGGCGACAATTCCGTTGAGTACCTGAGGCAGGCGATCAACAAAAATGACTGGGCACAGTGGGCGACCGTAATGCCCGCCAGGGCGAACCTCGGATTTGCCGGGGGTAACAATCTGGCCTTGGACAAGCTCCTGGACCATCCCGAAGCACGGTACGTGCTGCTGCTAAATAGCGACACGATCGTCGGCGAAGGCGTGTTGCGGCATTGCTATGAAAAGATGGCGGCCAATCCCTCCATCGGGATCATGAGTTGCCTGCTGCTGAATCCCGACCAGACGGTGCAGAACACGGCGCGTCGGTTGCCCACGCCATGGCGGATGGCGGCGATCAGCTTTGGCCTGCCGTGGATTTGGCCGCGGGCCTTTTCCTGGGCGGACCTGGACGACCCCGGTTGGGACCGCCGTACCGAATCGCGCGAGGTGGAGTGGGTGGGCGGCGCGTTCATGTTCATCCGGCGGAAAGTGATCGACAAGCTCGGGGGGCTGGATACGCGGTTTTTCTTCTACGGCGAGGACGTCGAGTTCTGCCGCCGCGCCAGGAGACACGACTGGATCATCTGGTACGACCCCGCCGTCGCGGTGGTTCACCTTGGCGGAGCCTCCAGCGATCCGAGCCGCCTCGATCCCAAGGAACGGGATGCCTTGAAATGGCAGGCGAGATATTTGATGCAGCGGCGCTGCTATGGGTTGGCCGCGGAGATCTTTCTGCGCACCGTGGACATCGCCAGCTTTGGCCTGCGGTTCTTGAAGCTCCTGTTTTTGAGGCGCAGCAATTCACCGGAGTTCGTGGCGCTGAAGGACGTGCTGACCATGCTGCTGCATTGGCCAGTGGCAGGCGAAGCCTCCGCGGCGGCAGGCGAAGCGTCCGCGGCGGCAGGCGAAGCCTCCGCGGCGGCAGGCGAAGCGTCCGCGGCGGCGGCGAGCAAGAGGTAACCCATGCCGCGACGACTTCGCGTCGCCTTCGCCCTGCCGGGCCTGCACAGGGTGGTGCGCGGGGCGGAGACGGCGTTCGAGCAGATCGCGCGGCATCTGGCGCGCCTGGGGCATCAAGTCACGGTTTTCGGATCCGGCTTGCCCAGGGCGGGCGAGCCCTATCGCTTCTGTCACGTGCCCTGCGTCCACCGCGAAAAGTTCGAGAATTGGCCCAAGTTCCCGTTTCTCCGCTCCCATTATGCCTGGGAAGAACTGACGTTTGCGCCGGGACTGCTGCGGCAATTCCGAGCCGGCGATTTCGACATTTCCGTCGCCTGCTCATATCCCTTTTCGAACTGGGTTTTGCGCCGTAAGCCGGTGAAACACGTGTTTGTCACGCAAAACGGCGATTGGATGGTGCAATCGAATGATGCGGAATACCGGCTGTTCGGGTGCGACGGATTGGTCTGCACGAACGGGCAGTATTTTGAGCGGCATAACATTCGATACCGCTGCGCCCTGATCCCCAACGGCGTGGAGCCGGACGTTTTCAAGCCGGGCGAGGGCGACCGATCCGCCTATGGTTTGCCCGCCGACGGGCCGGTGGCGCTGATGGTCAGCGCGCTCATCCCCTCCAAGCGCGTCGTCGAAGGCGTGCGCGCCGTGGCCAAGGTGCCCGGATTGTTTCTGGTCATCGCGGGCGACGGCCCATGCCGCGACGAGGTGGACCGCGAAGGCCGCCGGCTCATGGCGGGAAGATATCGGCGATTGCAATTGCCTCGCGAACAGATGCCCGGCCTGTACCGCTGCGCCGACGTGTTCCTGCACATGAGCCGCGAGGAACCCTCCGCCAACGCCTATTTGGAAGCCCTGGCGACGGGATTGCCGGTGGTGGCGCACGATTGGGAGGTGACGCGCTGGACGCTGGAGGAGACGGGCGTATTGGTGGATACGGCCGATCCGGCGGCGGTCGCCAACGGCATTTGGCGCGCGATTCCCCGCCGCGAAAGCGCCGATATCGCGGCCCGCCGGGCGCTGGTCCAGCGCCGATTCGCCTGGTCGGTGCTGGCGCCGAAGTACGTCGAGTTCTTCATGGCCCTGCTCGACGCGGACCCCCGCGGAGCGGGGGGCTAACGGATGGCACATCGCGTCGCTCCACCTCCGTTAGCGGTTGTGTTCGCAATGACCGCACCCGCCGGATATCCTTTTTGAAGCACCCGCGCATGCCGCACTTTCTCTACATTCCGTTTTTGTTCGCGATCGGAGCGTGCATTGGAAGTTTTTTGAACGTGGTGGTGTATCGTTTGCCGCGGGGGATGTCGCTGGTCAGGCCGCCGTCGCGGTGTCCCGAATGCGAAACGCCGCTGGCGTGGTACGACAACATTCCCGTTTTCGGGTGGGTTTTCCTGCGTGGAAAATGCCGGTATTGCCGCAAGCCGATTTCGCCGCGCTATCCGATCGTCGAGGCGATCGCCGGGTGTTTGTTCGTCTTCTATTACGTCATGTTTTTCATCCTCCATGTCGGGCCGGCGGGGGAAATGAACTGGCCGATTTACGGGTTGTACATGATGCTCGTCAGCGGGCTGTTGGCGGCGAGCCTGATCGACGCGGAGTTGTTCGTCATCCCCGCGGGAATACCGTGGTGGATCGCGGCCGTGGGGATCATCGTGCATGCCGTGGTCGATCAGCCGGGATCGGCCGATTCGCTGATGCAGTGGCCCTCGGCGCTGGCGCTGTGCGGCGGATCGGGGATGGGACTGGCCATCAGCATCGCGTTGCTCCAGTTGCGGGTTTTGCCCCTGAGCTTTCCGACGGGAGATTTGCTGGAAGTGGAACGGGCGGAGCTGGAGGAGAAGGCCAAGAAGGCGGCCGAGGCGGGCGAGGAAGGCCCGGACGTTCCGCCGGAATTTACCGGAGCGGAGGTTCGCCGGGAAATTCGCAAGGAGATGTTGTTTCTGATGCCCCCGCTGGTCCTGGGAGCAGTCTCCGTGCTGCTGCATCTGCGCTTTCCGGCCGTGCGCCAAATGTGGTACGCCGCCGCGAGGATTGATTGGCTCAACGCCGGCATGGGGGCGCTGCTGGGCGGTCTGGTCGGCGCGTTCGTGGTCTGGCTAACTCGGATTCTCGGCTCCTATATTCTGGGCAAGGAAGCCATGGGATTGGGAGACGTACACCTGATGTTCGGCGTCGGGGCGGTGCTCGGCGGCTCAGGCGCCACGATCACCTTCTTCCTCGCCCCCTTCGCCGCCATCGCCGTTGGAATCTATCTGCTCATCGCCCATTCGCGCCGCCAGCTTCCGTTCGGTCCCTATTTGAGTTTGGCCGCGGGATTCGTCATGCTATTTTATGCCCCGATCGCCGCGTACTTGCAGCCGGGATTGCAAGCCATGGTCACCCTGATTCGCCAGATGCTGCCGGGCGCTTAACCTGCGAGGATTTTATGGAAAACCTTTGGCTCAAAATCAAAATCTGGACGAAGATCACGATCTTCATAGCCGTCGTGGCCTACCTGCTGATGTTCACCTACAACAACTGGGATGAGGAACTCACGATCTGGGTCTTTTTCGGCCATACGTTTCACCACGTCTCGGCGCTGGCGGCGATGCTAATGGTGCTCCTCGGCGGCGTCGCAGGCACCTTTCTGGTGCGGATGGCATATCGAGCGGTGAGGCAAATCCGCGAACTCAAACAAAGAAGCGCAACCGCCAAGATGCACAAGGACGTCGCCGAGATCAAGGCGAAGGCCGCGATGTTGCAAACCAAGCCGCAGACGACAACGGATACAAGTACGCCATCCTGAGCGACGCCGGGGAGGAAGCCCGAAATCCGAATGACGAATCAAGCCCGAAATCCGAATGACGAATCGGTCTTCATTCGGTCATTCGGATTTCGGATTTGATTCGTCATTCGGATTTCGGATTTCGGGTTTGTGTTATACTCCCCACTATGTCCATCGCGATCGTCGATTACGGAATGGCCAACCTGCGATCGGTGCAGAAGGCGTTTGCGCGCGCCGGAGCCGAAGCGAAGATCGTTTCCCGGCCCGAAGAGATCGACGCGGCCGACAAACTGGTGCTGCCCGGCGTCGGGGCGTTCAAGGATGCGGTCGCAACGCTCCGCGAAAGAAAACTCGCGGAGGCAATCGTCCGGCACGTCAAAAAGGGAAAGCTGTTCCTGGGCATCTGTCTGGGCCTGCAAATGCTGTTCGACGTCGGATACGAGGACGGCGAGCACCGCGGCCTGGCGGTCCTCCGTGGAAAATGCGTGCGATTCGACGTGGATACGACCCTGGGATTGAAAGTCCCGCACATGGGCTGGAACCAGCTCATCGTCCGCAATCCCTCGCCCCTGCTGACGGATTTGCCGCCGGGATGCGGCGTGTATTTCGTACACGGCTATCACGTGGTTCCGGACGATCCATCGGTCATCGCCACCGAAACCGATTACGGCCGCCCGTTCGTCAGCAGCATTCGTTGTGAAAACATCATGGCCACGCAATTCCACCCCGAAAAGAGCCAGAAGGCGGGCCTGAAGATTCTGGCGAATTTCGCGGGAATGTGAGGGGTCACATCCCTCAAAACACTTCGAGAGGATGGCGAAATATGGCGGTCATCGGACGGTGGTGCGCGACGTGGGCGATTGTGTTTCTCGGCTTGGCCGGGTGTTCGACAATCCCGGATTTTAACTCGGTATCATTCAGCGGACGCAGATTCAATATTTCAGATTACGGCGCCGTCGGCGATGGGAAGACGAACTGCACGGCCGCGATCCAAAAGGCGATCGATGCCTGCGCCTCGTCCGGCGGCGGGCAGGTCGTGGTTCCGAGCGGGACATATCTCATCGGCCCGATCAATCTGGCCAGCAACATGGATTTCCATTTGGAGAAAGACGCGAAGCTGCTTTGCAGCCGCAATTTTGACGACTATCCGCTCGTCTACGCCAGCTTTCTCGGCAAAGACACGGTGCAATGCGCGTCGCCGATCACGGCGAGGAATCTGCACGATATTTCGATCACCGGACCGGGCGTGATCGACGGGCAGGGCGAGGCGTGGCGAACGATCAAGAAATCCAAGCTCACGCCGGAGCAATGGGACAAGATCGTCCAATCCGGCGGCGTGGTCAACGCGAAGGGGGACCAATGGTGGCCGTCGCGCTCGGCCATGGAAAACCAGCAAGCCTTGGCGACGCTGCGGGAATCCAACGAGCCGCCGCGGATGGAAGATTACGCGCAATTTCGCGACCTGCTGCGCCCGGACATGGTCGCCCTGATCCACTGCGATCATCTGCTGCTGGATGGCCCGACGTTTCGTAACTCGCCGTTCTGGGCCGTGCAGGTTTTGCGATGTCATGATGTCGTCGTGCGCAATTGCACTATTTACAATGAAATCTGGGCGCAAAACGGCGACGGGATCGGCTTCGATTCCAGCCGGGATATCCTCATGGAAGATTCGACGGTTTACGCCGGCGACGACAACATCGTCCTCAAGAGCGGCAAGGACGAGGAAGGCCGCAAATACCATCTGCCCACCGAGAACGTCACCATCCGCCGATGCACCAGCATGTGGGGCCACGGCGGGTTCGTCCTGGGCAGCGAGACCTCCGGCGATATCCGCGACGTGCACATCACCGACTGCGTCTGCAACGGCACGGACGTGGGCCTGCGATTCAAAAGCGTTCGCGGCCGCGGCGGAGTCGTCGAAGACATCCACGTCGACGGAGTCACCATGTCCAACATTACAACACAGGCGATTCTATTCGACCTGTTTTACGAAAAGGCCGATTCCAAGCCCGAGCCGCTCAGCGAGCGCACACCCTGTTTCCGCAACTTTGACATCCGCAACGTCACCTGCCAAAGCGCCGGGCAGTCGCTCTGGATAAACGGCCTTTCCGAATTGCCGGTCTACGAACTTCGTTTTGAAAACGTGCACCTGGCCGGCGACACGGGCGCGGTGATCTCCGAAGCGAAGGACGTGACGTTCAAGCATGTTCAGATCGAGTCGAAAACATCTCCCGCGTTCTCGACACGGAATGCCGCCGGCCTGAATTTGTGGGATTTACAGACAAAAGTGGGGAATTAGAGCGGGTTGCAGGTCGATGTACGCTTTGGCGAAGAAAGACCCACGGCAGCGCCTCATCCTTACCCACATTTCTTGAACAAACAGGGGTGTATCGGATAGATACACCGTTTTTGTCTTTCCGACAGGGAGGTCGGTTATGTCCTTCGATGC